>JARRMH010000013.1:0-15191 GCA_037386205.1 Woeseiaceae bacterium
GCCGCTTCCGCCGAGCCAGGCTACAAACCCCAGGATGCCGGTGGCGCATTCAGATGGTATATCGGTTCAGCGGTCGTCCAGAATAAAACACCCACTGCAAGCGTTGTGCACAGAGCTATGAAAAACCATTTTGGTTTGCTAAGGAGGGGGGTTGCTTGGTTTCCTCCGATCCGGACATTCGCCAGTGGGGAGAAATAAACAAGCACAATCAGCAACAACAAATAGAAACTGCCCAGGCTGAATAACCATGAAAAATTTTCCAATAGCGTGTTGTTGAGCGATTTTGTGATCCCGAGAAAACCCTCCAGGTCAGCAAAACTCATCAGCACAGCGGCGATCAGCACGAGGAATGTCGGCCAAAAGACCAATGGCCGGATTTTTTCAAACATGGGTGCGACGCGTTGTATTCGTGTTATTCAAATCAGGTTCCGCTTGATTTTATGGTCGAATTCTTTTTCAAAGATGCAATCCTCATCTTCCCAGGCCCGCCATACAGACTTGATGAAGTAATGGTTTTCGGTGCATGTCATTTCATATCGGCTTTCCAGTGAGGTTCTGATCAGACCCTGTTGCATGGTCACATTTTGCCAGGACGTGGATTTTGCCGAAGTAGGTTCTTTTGGGTGAATGCTGAGTAGTTGATCCGTCGTGAAATCAATTTCGGTCTCGCAGGACGAATAAAAGTAATGCCCGAAATCGACCCGCGTCCTGATATTAAGGTAACCCGTCTCTGAATCTTCCTCTAGGTGTTTCCTTGTCTCGGGTGCCCTCAGTACTTTTTCATCCCGGAGCGAGTCCGAGTCGAAGTGCTCCAGTGCGGGATTATTGACGGTCTCAAGCACAGGCTTGACCGGCAGGCTCAATGTGCTTGCCGATAAATTTATGGTGAGCGTATCTCGATAGGGCGACGGCCAGATCAATGGCCAATAAGCATTGGAGATCGATAGTCTGAGACGGTGGTGTTCGGGCAGTCGATAAGCGATGTGGTTGAGCTTCATTTCGAACTCATAAACTTCACCCGGCGTCAAAGCCTGCGGGTATTCATTCGAATCCCTGTGAGCCAGGTTCAAAACACCGTATGTGATCAGGGTGCTCTCACCACCAGGGTGAACATCACACAGCCGGGCGGCGAGGTTGGAGATCGCCTGATCAGAAGAAAGACTCAGTCTAAGGGCCGCCTGGCCAACGATATTCAGCGTTTCTTCAAGCGGCATCGTGTCGAAGGTCAGGGACAACTCGTCGTCCGGACTCTGTTCATCGGGGAATTCTCCGCGGTGACCAATTCCGACCATCAACTTGCCAGCCATTTTACCGGTCGTCTCCGGTGATGAGACCCTGGCGACAGGTTGCGCTTTGGATTGAACTGCCGAGAGTGTGCCGGGGTGCAGATAAAATCGCCGTTGCTCGATAGCCGCCGAGGGCCAGGATACTTCACTTTGCCAGCGTCCTTTACGGTGCTCATAATCCACTTTAGGCAACACTGATTCCATCAGGTAGTAATGCAGTTGTGGCTCATCCATGACGTCGTTCTGAATGTTTTTGAGCCACCTGTCCCACCAGCGAACGGATTCGTTTACGTAGTCGATTTTCGGATCGGGATAGGCAATATTCGGATACTTGTGCGCCCATGGACCAATCAGTCCCTTGCGTGGACATGAAAGGTTTTCCAGAAGACGGAAAACGGTATTCCGGTATGCATCCGCCCATCCACCCATGGCATAAACCGGTATCTTTATTCTGCTGTAGTCTTCGCTGACGGAGCCGTGTTTCCAATAACTGGTTTTACGCTGTTCCGCAATCCACTTGTCAGCCAAAAAGGGCATGTGCTCAAGGCGTCTTATCCACTGCTGCTTCCAGTCATCGCCCAGCAATCGCGGGTCCGGACACCGCGCTTGCGCATAAGACCAAAAAAACGCGGCCCAATCGAGGTTGTCATTGAGCAGGCAGCCGCCCGCGAAATGAATGTCTTCATTGAAGCGGTCATCCGTTGAGCAGATGGTGATGATGGCCTTCAGGGCTGGTGGTTGCCGATAAGCTACCTGCAAGGCATTGAAGCCACCCCAGGAAATACCCACCATGCCGACATTACCGTCACACCATCGTTGCTGACTCAGCCATTGAATAACATCTTCCGCGTCTGACAACTCCTGTTCACTGTATTCGTCATCAAACAGACCTTCAGACTCACCCGTACCTCGAATATCCACACGAATACAGGCATACCCCTTTTCAGCCGTTGCCGGCATGGTGATTTCATCACGATAGACGGTCCCGTCATTTTTTCGATAGGGCAAAAACTCCAAAATTGCGGGAACAGGGTGTTGATCCGCGTCTGCCGGCATCCAGGCCCGGAAGGCCAGGCGATCGCCATCGGGCAGCGGAATCAAATCATGGTGGATTTCTTTGATCTTCTTTCTCATTTCCGGGAAAGGTTCTTTAACGTCTTCAACCAGTTCGCCGTGCGCTCGAACCTGGTTTGAGCGCCAGACACTGGATTCTACTCGGATACCGTTCCGTTACGAGGCAATTTCCACAGCCGGTCCGAAACTCGCGATCTCGCTTGTCACGCGGGAGTCGGGCACCGGGCCAGGTGATTCCGGGACTTGGATTTATCGGTCGAAGTCGTCTGGCCGACGCAAAGCAGAATGCTGCTCCTGGCCGTAAGCGGCAATGCGCAGCATGACAACACGAGTTCTCCTTTGAGCCGAAGTGCCAGGGCAGCTTCCGACCCAATGCTGCCCTTGAAATCCAAAACCAGTGTTGTGAATGCAACGACTCAAGCGCGTGTTTGCAATCGATACCGAGACCTGTCCTGACTGCGGCGGCACGCTGCGGGTCACCCGCATCGATGCGCCGCTGCTGATCGGGAAGATTCGGGGAATGTTCGGCAACGCAAGGAGTTCAATGACTCACTGGCGCGGGCGCCACCCGGCCACCAGGGACAGTCGTTTAATCGGAAAGGCGGTTAATGGTTCCTGGCGCCGCCTTTCCGGTCAGTGATTTGTATCAGAACAAGTTCTGGCCGCCCGTCAGTCGCATCGGCAACGTGCTTGGCGACCGCAGACTGGTCTGCGTCTGCCAGCCACCGGAGGCATGGGTCACGGAAGCCGAAAGGGCGAACAGTCGTCCATTGGACCAATACCCAAGGCCGCTGAATTGCTGGGCAATTATTCGTCCAGCAAGGATTTCTCAGTCTTCGGCTTGTATTGCTCCGCCTCTTGCGGCGTCAGTTGGACCACCTTGATGTTCCATTTCATCATCGAGGCATCGACCCGGAAATAGTAGCGGCCCGCCTGCTCGAACAGGCGCACGCCGTTGCCGGCCGTCTTGGTCTTGATGGCGACGCCTTCGTACGCGCCGGTGATGGCGTTGACGAGAGCGACATCGACCACCTCGTATTGGCCTGGAGTACCCGAGACCAGCCAATCCATTAACCAGGGCGACTCCACGGTGAATTCCGCGGTATTGCCGGCGGATTCACCAGAAAACTGTGCAACCAGTTCCTCCGCCATAACGCCCTGGCTGGCAAGGGCCAGCGCGATAGACAGTACGACCGTGTTCACGCATTCAATCTTCATCTCGAAACTCCTGCACCGTAGTTGGGTGGATGCACGAATGCTTCAGCCCTACGGACTTTGACTGTGCGTCCAGCCGAGAGTTTGACGAGGTTCGTTCGTTTTGCCGCAAATTCGGACGTGCGGGTCCCTGCGCAATTCGCGTGGATCTATTTTTTCACGACCCTGCGGATCCGGCCGGAGATCGGGCGAGAGGTGTCGAGCAGTGCGCGCGGGAGGCTCAACAACCCACCGCGGCAGGCGATATCTGAACGTGTGCCGGTACCCGGGCAGCTACCGACCCCGTTCGGAATTCGAAGATGAGTAATACGGCCGCGTTTCCTTTACCCGGAAACGCGGTCGACCCGTGGTTCAGAGTTGCGCCAACTCCGAAACTGAATAGCCATCGATCCCAAGCGCCTTTGGTGTGCGCAAGGCCTCACCCGCATAGTCGCGGTTCATCAGCACGGACGTCAGCTGGATCATGGCGTCCATGGACGGCGTAGCAACGCCGACTTGCCGCGCAAGCAGGGACATGAACACCAGGCCGTAGCCAACATCCTCATTCAGGTAGCGATGGTCAAGTTGAGGTTGGGCGCCGATGCCGAGAAAGCCCGGTGCTTTGCGATAAGCGGCGCCGTAGTTGTCTTCGAGCATGTAGCCTTGACGCATTCCCATTTGCGGATCGGTGACTATGGACAATCCCAGTTTCGCGCCAATCGCAATTCGTTCCCGGTCCAAAGCCTCGATAAGTCGTCCTGTCGAATCACTGACGCCTTCCTCGTAAAACAGGAAATCGCCCCCGGTACCCTCGATACGGGCCGCATTGGCCAGCGTGACCGCCGGATGAATAATCGGATTGGCGTTCTGCAGGCTCGTTTGCAGCACGTTCTGCGCCGGTTCCATGCCGGGATAGACATCGGCGATGAGGCTCAGGATGTCACTGGTATGCCGGTTGGGCAAAGCGGCCAACAGGTTGCCCGCCTTGAGCTTCAGGAAAACGCGAATATGGCCGGGCTTTGCCAAACGAACGGCATAGTGCAGGGTGGATGTCTCGGCAACGTGAATGGTGTCATCTTCCAACGCCAGACCTGCAGCCTGCTTGAAAGCCAATGCCCCGCCACAGGAACTGGGGCTGACGATGACGGTCTGCCCGGCGCGCAGTTTCCCGGAAACGGCCTGACCGAATGGTTCCGTGCTGTAGGCGGGACCAACCACGTAAATCAATTCCGCGCCCTTCAGGGCCTCGTCAATCTCGTGCCCGGCATACGCCACCGTTGCGGAACCCGAGATATCACCTTCCGCGGTAATGGATTTTCGTGCGTCGATAGCCGCGATATTTTCGGCGAACTGCGGAAAATCAAAAAGCCTGACCTCGTGACCGTGAACTGCGCAATCAAACGCGATGGCCGTGCCACCCGCTCCCGCTCCCAATACCGCGATTTTCATTATTTGCCTCCGAAGTGATTCCGCAAAACTATACTACGCGAGGGGTCATGAGTGGCCGGAAGTCGAACGAATCGCGCCTTCATTTCAGCCCTGGCCCGGTCCCGCATCCCGCCCGAGAGCGGCCATTGGCGTTTCACAATGCCCCCGGGCCGCTTTCGATCCGAGAAGGAAGTTGGTGTGGTACAGTTTTGATCTGTTGCTATTGGCCCAAAGCGCCCGGTCGCCCAAGTCTCGACCGATCCATTTCTGAATATCACTACCTGAGCTATTGAAGGTCAACGCATGATCCTGCGACGCATTTCAGAACACGTGAGTGAACAGAATTGGTTCGCTGTGGCGGTGGAATTTATCATCGTTGTTTTCGGCGTATTCATGGGCTTACAGGTTCAGGATTGGAATGAAGCACGCAAGGCGCGCATCGAAGAGACCGGTCTGCTCAGCCGCCTTCATGTGGAAACACGGGAACTGCTCGAAACGCAGCGCGAAGAGTTGATGGGTCTGCATGCGCGGGCTGGCGTATTGATGGGTGTCAATCCCGTCCTGTTTTCGCAGGAGCCATTGCGCGCCATCTCCAACTTGGAGTGTGAACATATTGCGGGGTCACACGTCTATCGGCGGCCGCCGGACGAGTTGCCCGTTCTTGATGAGATGTTATCCACCGGGCGGTTTGACGTGGTGCAGGATGAAGACATCAAAGAGCATTTGCGTAATTACGTGTTATTTCGCGGGCGCGCACGCGCTTACTATGAGGAAGCTACCAACGAGCTATTTCGATTACACAGCCGATTCCCAGGTCTCATAGCAGTCGGTCGGGTGCCAAAAGAAGCCGGGCGTGTCGGGGGGTGGACCCGACTGAGCGGCGAAGGATTCCGATGGGACCCTGTTTGTGACGGCGAGAAGATGCGCGCAAGCCAGGCCTTTCTCAACGAGTATGTCGATAACCTGAGCCGAATCGGATCAATGATCCTGTTTACCGAACAGCGTAAGGAACACTTGGAAGAACTCGAGTCCGCGCTATCTGCGCGGCTCGGCATCACAGCGGTTTCGGGATCGCAGGAGTAAATTCACTTCAGACCTGAGTGTCCGTTCCTGGCGGAATTGAGAACGTAGCGCCCCTGCGACTTGCATCCAGGGGCGTTCTGCCATGTATTGGACAGCGGAATCAGTAGTCGCGTTGGCAGCCAGAGCGGCTAACGACCCGATTCGGAACTCGGCGATCATGAATCTGAAATCGAACGAGCTCTCTTGGCGCTTCAAAACGCTTCGCCGATGCTGACATAGTAGACCGTCTCGTCACGGCCGCGCGCGACGTCCACGCGCAGGCTGATGTCGTTTTTCGGTGCGATCACCCAGCGGAACCCGGCGCCGACGGACCACAGCGTTTTCTCCCAGCCGGCGAAATCCGGCGCGACGGTGCCCACGCCGCCGAAAGCGGTGGCGCCGATCCGCTCGGTGAAGCGGTGACGGTACTCGGCCTGGGCCGCGACGAGAAAGCGGTCGCGGTAGGAGCCCATCTCGTAGCCGCGCAGGTCGGCGCCCTGGCCGAACGCGGGATACAGGAAAAACGGCGTGTCGCCGGAGGTGTACTGGGTGGCGACGCGGCTGGCGAGCACGCTCTTTGCCCCCAGCGGCAGGTAGTGGTTCAGCGACGCGTCGTAACGCTCGTAGTCGAGATCGGCGCCGAACGTGTCGCGGCTGAGCGCCGCGTTCGCATCGATCAGCAGGCCCGAACGGGGGTAGAACTCGCTGTCGCGCGTGTCGTACTGCAGTCGCGGCGCGATCGTCGCCAGCGTCAGGTCCACTTTCAGTCGATCCGGGTCGAACCCCGGCGGCAGTTCGATATCCGGCAACCGCGGGCCGACCTGGGTGTCCGCAAAGACGCCGCGAAGCCCGACGTAAAGGTTGGGCGCGACGCGCCGCAAACCCTCGCCGAGGAACAGGTCCATGTCCTGGTCCAGCACGATCGACCGGTCGCCGCCGCCGCCGATGCCGTAGTAGCGGTAGTTCATCTCGGCATGGAACAGCGATCCCATCACGCGCCACGTGTCGCCGCCGAAGCTCATCCGCTGCATCAGGCCGGCGCCCCAGCTCTTGTTTTCCGCGTAAAAGCCGAACAGGCCCGAGATCCAGACCCGGTCTTCCGGCGCGGCGAACGAGGGCTTGTACATCAGCATGGCCGGAACGGCCACCATCCAGCCGAACACCGGGTTGCGCGACGGAATCGGCGCGACGACGGGCTCCCAGCTCCGTTGCTTGCCGTCTTCAGCCTCGTCGTCCGATTCCTCGAGGCTGTCGTCGACGTCCCCGAGCACGCCGGGTACGTTGCCCTCCGATTCCATCTCGACGCCGCCAATGGCGAATTCGGCCTGTGCGAATGCAGGCGCGGCCATGGCGAACTGCAGGAACAGCCATGCCGCGAGGACGGAAAGGGCGGGACGTGTCATCGTCTGTTCACCACCGGTAGGTTCCCGACACGATCGCGTTGTCGCGGGAGCCGCCGAAACCGACCTCCGCCTGCAGGCTCCAGGCCCGGCTGAGTTCCCAGTTGAAACCGACGAGGTAGTTCCAGCGGTCGCGGTTGCGCTGGCGGATTACGAAATCGAGCGTGGTCGCATCGCCGATCTCCGCGATGCCGCTGCCCGCGGTGTCGAACACCGCCGTGCCCGACAGGTCGACCTCGGCCTTGAGCCAGGTGGCGCCGGTGTAGAGCGCGATGCTGCCCGCGTTTTCGAACGAATGCAGGTAACCGATCCGCGGGCTGATGTTCCAGGCCGTGACGGTCTCGTTGATGATGTCGACGTCGGTCCAGGCGTGGCTGATCGGGATCGTGACGAAATAGTCTTCCCAGCCCATGGCGAGGTTCATGCCCAGGGCGACGGCGTCGCCTTTGTATTCGGGCTCTGCCACGGTAGTGAGTATCCGGCTGCAGAACGCCGGCTCGAGCACACCGCCGCCGCACAACCGGCCCAGGCCCAGGAACTCCAGCAGGTCGCGGCCCTCGACGGCCAGCGGAATGGCGCCGTCGCCGGTGAACTGCCCCAGGCTGACGTAGACGTTCATGAACGGGAACAGCCAGGCGTCCAGCTTGGCCTGGGCGGTGGTGTTCTCCACGCTGGGGGTGCCGAAGTCGACGAAGTCGATGTCCTGATACTCGCCGCCGTCGATCGATACCGACAGGTTGTCCAGGATGAGGTCCTGTTCCTGCCAGTAACCGATCATTTGGGCGCCGTAGGGGCGCGGCATTTCGAAGCCGAGGTCGATGACCTGCTGGGCGAGGAAGGGCAGGGCGCGATCGTAGATGACGCGCTCGCCGTCCTCGGTGTAGGGCTGCCCGAGTTCGCGTTCCTCCAGCGAGGCGACGTCCGAGCCCGGCGCGGAGCCCATCTGGGCGGCGGCGCCGGCGGACCAGGCGAGCGCCAGGCCGGCGACGAGGGCGATCGATGCCGAGCGCCGGCGAAAGCCGGTATCGCACCCGGCACTGCCGGTTTCACATTCCGTCGATCCTTTTTGCATCATCTCGTGTCACCTCCAGGGTGTCGCCTCGCTGCTCCTCCGGCCCCGGTCATCGCCCGGGTCAAAAGCGGAAACTGAAACCCGCAAGGGTGCGGCCACAGCCCTTGCGGCTTTTTTCAAGATGAATGATCAACCTATTCAATAATGCTGTACTCGGAGGCACTCACTTCCTGATCGTCGGGATTCTTGATGTCGAACACGACCTTGTGCAATTGCCCCTCGGTAAATATGAATTTGCCCCGGTCTGCATATTCCTCATTCACCGGCAGGCCCTCGTCCCGGCCGATGTCGAAGGTTTCGTGACCGGTATAGGCCGCATAGACCGTCGCGGTAATGTCCATTTCGCCGACCTTTTCGTCGTTGATGAAGAATTCGACGGTGGAGGGGCCGTTCAGCCTGGGCTCCTTCATGGTGTGCTTCAACGTGATTTTGACATCCCCGTGCGGAATGTTTACGTCGCCGTCGAAATCGTGCCAGTACAGGCCCAGCGTGGAGTAGCTGTATCGCAGCTTTCCGTCCTTGATGAACAGGGCCTGTCCGCCGAGATGTTCACCCACCGCGTAAATCACACCCTCGGTGGTCTCGTCGGCCGTGATATAGGCATTGACCTCGTAGTTGGTGGATTTGATCTCGGGTCCGGCCAGTTCGGGCACCCGGTATACGTTGGGGGTCAGCTCCCAATGTCTTTTGGCGGCCCGTTGCGGGTTGGATTCCGGCTGCAGCAAGCGGCCCATGGAACCACCGACAGGGTAAACATCGTACTTCTGAGCCTCTTCCCAGAATAGTTTTTCCAGCTCCTTGACCTTTTCAGGGTACTTATCCGCCACGTTGACCTGCTGGATGGGGTCTTCGCTAATGTTGTAGAGCTCCCATTCGGTATTCAGGGGATCGAAGTTGGCCATGGCCGAGGGATCTGTCGACCAGGGAATACGGTAGGGTTTCCCGGAGAGGGTCCAGCCATCGTGATAGAGACCCATGAAGCCCAGCATTTCAAAATACTGGGTGGGGTGGTTGGTTTCGGCATCCGCATCGTTCCAGGCATAGGTGAGTGATTTGCCCGGATACGCTTTTCGTTGCTGGCCGTTCACGGTGTCGGGTGCCGGAACGCCGGTCACTTCCAGAATCGTCGGAACGATATCGGTAACGTTCTGAAACTGCCGCCGCCATTCGCCCCGGGCCTCGATGGCTTTGGGGTAGCGTACGGCCGTGGCGGACATGGTCCCACCGAAATGGGACGCTATCTGCTTGGTCCACTGGAACGGGGTCGATGAGGCGTACGCCCATCCGACCGAATAGTGGTTGGCCAGGTGCGGCCCGCCCCAGGCATCCAGCCCGCCGAATTCCTCGAGCTTCTCCAGCTGCTGTTCCATGGTCAGCGGCGGAAAACCGTTCTGCATCAACAGCTCGGAGAAGGTTCCGGTCGGCGTACCCTCTGCAGTGACGCCATTGTCGGCGGTCAGGTAGATCACGAGGGTATTGTCCAGCTCACCCATTTCCTCGATGTGGTCGATGACCCGTCCGATGTGGTAGTCGACGTGTTCCAGAAAAGCGGCATTGACCTCCATCTGCCGTGCCAGATACCGTTTTCCTTCCTCGCTGAAGGAATCCCATGTGGGAAGGACTTCCGGCCAGTCCACCATCTCGGCGTCTTCGGGAACCAGGCCCAGTTTCTTCTGGCGTTCCAGCAGTTGCGCGCGGTAAGCATGCCAACCGTCGTCGAACTGCCCCTTGTACTTGTCGCGCCATTCCTCGGGGACCTGGATGGGCGCATGAACGGCGCCCGGCGTGTAGTACATGAAGAAAGGAACATCCCGCAGGCCTTTCCAGTTGTCCAGCCACTTGATCGCCTGGTCCGCCATACCGTGGGAAATGTGGAACTTGGATCCATCGGCGTTGGTTTTCGGAGTTTCAATCGCTGTGTTGTTCTCGTACAGCAAGGGGTAGAACTGGTTGGTTTCGCCGCCCAGGAATCCCCAGAAGTATTCGAAGCCCCAGATGCCGGTGGGCCAGCTCTCAAAAGGACCGGCAGGGGACGCCTCCTCCATGGGGGTGTTGTGCCATTTGCCGAAGGCCGCGGTGGCATAGCCATTGTCGGTCAATATCTTGGCAATCGAGGGCGTGCTGTAATCGATTTGCGAATTGTATCCCGGGTACCCGGTGGCAAATTCTGAAATGATCCCGGTACCGATCTGGTGAATGTTATAACCGGTCAACAGCGATCCGCGGGTCGGGGAACACACCGCGGCCAGGGACATGTGCGTGTAGCGAATGCCTTCGTCACCCAGGCGGTCGAACGTGGGCGTGCGCATGACACCTCCGAATGACGTGGCACTCGAATAACCCCCGTCATCGAGCATGATAATGAGCACGTTCGGGGCACCCTCGGGCGCTTTCGGCTGCCCGATAAAATCGGGTTTCGAGTCCGCCAGGGTTTTGCCCTGGACGCCTTTCCATTCCGCCAAGGGATAGGGTATCGCGTTGCTGTCTCCACTCTTTTGGGCGACAACCACCTGGCTAAAAAACAGAATAAAGAGCGCACCAAAAAAGGGAATTACGGACTTCAGTGTTTTCATGATCGCTACCTGCTTGTCATAAAAAATTCAAACGGAATACGCTCCAGCGGCCGCGCCCGGTCTCCACGTTGACCATGAACGCGGTGTCGATCTGATCGAGCAGGTCGCTGAAACTGATCGTGTCCCCGCCCAGCGCCTGGTCCGGCAGGCTGAGGTCAAGCTGCGTCTGGGAGGCCCAGAGGTAGGGCGTGATCGACCACTGGAAAGGCTCGGTACCGTCGGCCAGGGCCGTCGCCGTGACCAGGCACAGCAGGCAGGCGAACAGTCGTCTCATGATTCGCCTCCGGCGCGGATTGGTGCAGCGTGCGCGTCGTGTTGCAACCATTCCTCAATCTCCTGCTCCAGTTCGGCGAGCCACTCGTCGTACTCGTGGCGGCGCAGGGCGGCGACGGGCGCCTCGCTCGAGCGCCAGCGCTCCCGCGCCTCGGCGCAGATACGCCAGTCGTCGCACAGGGCGCGAAAGGGCTCGCTGCGACGATACTCCGACTCGATCTGACGCCGCCAACCCTCAAAACGCTGCAGGAGCTGCTCCGGCGGCTGATCGAGCGGCGCTTCGATGATGTGTTCCATGGGTCCGTCCTGCCGATCGCGACGATCGAGGCGCCGCGGATGTTGACAGGTTAGTCCGGTCGCTCCCGACCTTGGAAGGGATATACTGTAGTCAGGTTGTAGGCTACAGCCCGGATTTTTATGCGATCCGATCGCGCTTTTGAACGATCGGGCCGTTACCGTTTTTCTTCGAAATCGAGTCGCGATGGATGAAATCACCAAAAACCCGGCGCCGTCGGAAGAAGCCATCCGCGTCCAGCTGGAGCGCATCCTCGGGCACCCGGAGTTTCACGCGACCGATAAGATGCGGGACTTTCTTCGCTTCGTGGTCGAACAGACGCTCGCCGGCAACGACCGCCAACTGAAAGGCTTCACCATCGCCACCGAGGTGTTCGGCCGTGACGAGGACTTCGACGCGGCGCAGGATCCCGTGGTCCGGATCCAGGCCGGCCGCCTGCGCCGGGCCATGGAGCGTTACTACCTCGTCGCCGGCGGCCGGGACCCGGTTCATATCGACATCCCGAAGGGCGGTTACGTGCCGGTGTTCAGCGAGGGCCCGGTCAGCGGGCTGGAACCGGCCGCCGGGCAGCGGGAAGCGGGCGCAGCGGGACCGGCCTCCTGGCCGCGCATCCTGGTGCTGCCCTTCGACGATCTCACCGGGGACCCGGAACTCGCCTTTTTCGGGCCGGGCCTCACGACGGACCTATGCATCGGGCTGGGACATTGCCCCGAGCTTCGTGTCATGTTGTCGGATCCGCAGGTCCCGGTCGTGCCCGAGGCGACGGCACGGCCGGATTTCGTGGTTCGCGGCAGCGTTCGGCGTCACGGGCGCGAAATCAAGGTCGCGGTCCAACTGGTCGCGGCCGACAGCGGCGAGCAGTTGTGGGTCGATTCGCTGAAGATGTCACCGGACGACAGCAGTCTTATCGCCTTCCAGGAAAACGCGGCCGCCGCCATCACGGCGCATATCGCCGGCGTGCACGGCGCCATTTTCCGGGCGGCCACCCGCTGGCCCGGTGAGCCGGATGCCGCCGAAATGACCTGCTACCAGGCGATCCTGAAAGGCTACGCCTACCACCAGAAGCTCGATGCCGACGCCTATCGCCAGGCCTTCGAGGCCTTGCGCGAAGCGCACCGCAAGGACCCGAACTGCGGCCTCGTCTGCACATTGCTGGCGGTTCTTTACGTGGACAACCTGTCGCTGGAGTTCTTCGACATCGGGGAAACGCCGCTGGACGAAGCCATGCGCCTGGCCCGTGGAGGCGTGCGACTGGAGCCGAACCACCAGTTGAGCCGCATCACGCTGGCGCGGGTGCATCACCTGGACGGAAATCTCGAGGCGGGGCGCGATGAGATCGAGAAAGCCCTCGCGCTGCACCCGGATTCGCTGCTGTACATGGACGTCATCGGCTACATGCTGACTCTGCTGGGTGAATGGCAGCGTGGCGAGGACCTGGTTCGCAAAGCGATTCAGTCGAATCCCTACTACCGCGTTTTCGTGCGCTACGCGATCTGGCTCAACGCGTTCCGCCTGAACGACTACGAAACGGCGCTCGCCGAGGCGGACCGCCTGGCGGGCGTGGCGTACTTCTGGGACCCGTTGGTCCGGGCGGCCACGCTCGGCGCGCTCGGGCGCCGCGCGGAAGCGCGTGCGGCCGTTGCCGAGTTGCTCGCCATGAAACCGGATGAGGGCCTGGAAGCGGGCGGACTCGTGCTGGACGCCGAAACGCCCTGATCCGGCCACGGCGGGCTGTAGCCTACAGGTCGCTACAGTAATCCCCTTACAACCCGTTCACCGGGCGTACAAAGTGGTCGATGGGCCCGGCGGTTCGCCGGCTGGCGATTGACGGTTCGAGCGATGGAACAAGAAGGTCGGACCCACAGTTCGCGTGCGCCCGGCCGTCTCGAAGAAATGAGCCGATGGAATGAGCAGCAGAAGCAGAAACAGACCAGGGTCGAAAAAGAGAGGACAACAATGAAAGCCGTGATTACTGCAACCGTCGTTACCCTTGCCCTGTTGGCATCCGGTTCAGACGCTCTCGCCGAGGTGAGCAAGACACCGGTCACGGTAGCCAACTTCGTGCGGGCCGAATCGGATCACATGATCCGCGCCAACATGGAGATGGTGGGCGTAACCTTCGGCAAGTTCGTGCACCTGCGCGAGCCCACCACACCAGACAATCAGCCCGTGATCCGCATGAACCAGGATACGCTCTACTCCGCGACGGTGCTGGACCTGTCCAAGCCGGTGACCATCACACTGCCGGAGATCGGCGGCCGCTACATGTCGATGCATGTGGTGAATCAGGATCATTACTGCTTCGTTGAAGCGGGAGATCGGCGGCCGCTACATGTCGATGCATGTGGTCAGCCAGGATCACTACATGTTCGTTGAATCGGAACCGGGAACCTACGAGCTGACAGAGGAGAAGGTGGGCACGCGCTTCGCATACGTGACCATCCGGACCTTCTACAATGCAGGTGATCCCGATGACCTCGCCCAGGCCCATGCGGCTCAGGACCAGATCGTGGTCAGCGGCGGCGGCGACGGCCCCTTCGAGGCGCCGAACTGGGATCTCGATGACCTTGCAAAGGCCCGCAAGGCCCTCAGCGACCTCGCTACGCTGGGCTTTGATTCCACGTATGCCTTCGGCAGCAAGGACGAGGTGCGCCCTGTGGACCACCTTGTCGCAGCCGCTGCCGGCTGGGGCGGTTTGCCACGCACGGCCGCCTACTACGAGATGGGTAGCGTCGAGGAGAATGACGGCAAGCGGGCCTACGCCGTGACCGTCAAGGATGTGCCGGTCGATGCGTTCTGGTCCATCACGGTTTACAACGCCGATGGCTATCTCGAGAAGAACGACCTGGGCCGCAACAGCTTCAACAACTTCTCCGCCAAGCCCAACGAGGACGGCTCGTTCACGATACATTTCGGCGGGGATCCCGAGCGCGTGAACTTTCTGCCGATCACCGGGGGCTGGAACTACGCGATCCGCATGTACCAGCCTCGAAAGGAGATCCTGGATGGCACCTGGACATTCCCGAAGATTGAACCGGTGAAATAGAACAGGAAATCAAGGAGATAGATTATGAAAGCAATGAATGTTGCCTTGCTGGCGATTCCCCTTTCAGTGGCCTTGTTGTTGAGCTTCGCACACCAGGCGGCTGCAGAATCCCCCGCCGCCCCTGCGCAACCCGCGGTGCTTGGCGACGGCGCCGATGCCAAGGAAGACCGTCTTGACAATGTGCACCAGGTGCGATTCATCGAAATCTTTCTTGTCGGCCGCGAGGCAAGCACGGGGAACATGGTCGCCGCCGTCTACAACAGCATGAACACGGCAAAGGGCATCCCGGCGTCGAAAGACACTGCCCCGCAAGCGCTGCTCGAGGGCCTCGATTTCGACCACATCAAGACGCAATACGGCGTCCTCGGTGCGTCCCTGAACGGCCCGAAACTCTCCCTTCCCGATTGGGTGGAAATCGAAGTCGGGGTCGAAAGGGATTTTGACGGTCTTGCAGCCGCGTGGGTCGCCCAACTGAACATGGGCAACAA
>JARRMH010000014.1:0-13031 GCA_037386205.1 Woeseiaceae bacterium
GCGTGTGGCTTTCGTCCATGACGACGGAGTAGAACCTGTTCTGCCAGAGGTGACCGGACCAGTCGTATCGGCAATTGGTGTACTTCGCATAACGCTGGTGCAATTTGCCAAAGAAACTCGCGAGACTGTTGTCATGTTGGGGTATGACAACGGCATGGACGTGATTAGGCATCAGGCAGTAAGCCAGTACTTCGATGGAATGCGACGTGAGCAGGTCCGTCGCAAGGCTGAGATAGGAGCAGTAGTCGCGGTCATCAAAAAACGTCTTCTGGCGCCGGACGCCTCGTTGCGTGACATGATGCGGATATCCCGGGACTACCAATCTGCGATATCGGGGCATGCTCCACTCGCCACACCAAACATGCATCGACTTTGCCGGCGACCAAGGGTCTGCGCCACGAATCAAACGGGCGAAAGTGTCGAAAAAAGGTGACTGGCACCTTTAGACCCGATAAAAGGTGACTGACACCTTTTAGGCGGCGGTGTGTTCGCGTTTGGCCGAGTAGACGCGGCGGATGATGTTTGGCAGCACTGCCTCGGAGATCAAGAACCCCTGCATCTTGTCGCATTCGATCGTGCGCAGGAACCGGAAGGTTTCCTGGTCTTCGACGCCCGCGGCGCATACCGATATGCCGAGGTTGTGTGCGAGCCCGGTCACGGCGGCGAGTATTGACATCGACACCGGATCCTTGCGCGCCTTGCGCAGCGCCGATGAGTGGATCTTGATTTCGTCGAACGGCAATTGCTCGAAGGTACTAAGTGTCGATGCCGCGACGCGAAAGTCGTCGAGACAGATGCGAAATCCCAATTCACGCAGTGACTTGATCGTCGCGAGGTGCGGTGCAGCGGGGTCGGACAGTTCCTGCTCGATGATCTCGAACGTGAAATTGGCGGGTTCCAGCCCGGCCTCGCGCACGATGTCACGGCAGTGCTCTGCAAGCCCGTCCACGTTGAGCTGGCTGGACGCAAGGTTGACGCAGGTGTTGAGCTGGATTCCCTGGTCGCGCCACGACACCTGCTGCCTGGCCGCCTCGCGCAGAACAAACTCGCTGAGATCCCCCATGAGACCGAACGCTTCCGCCTCGGGCAGGAACTCGAGTGGCCCCATCAGACCATGCTCGGGGTGATGCCAGCGGATGAGTGCCTCGGCTTCGCGCGTCAGCCACTCCTGCCCCGAGTTGCGCTCGACCTTGGGCTGGTAGCGAAGCACGACCTGCCCCTCGTGAATCCCTTCGTAAAGTTCCTGGCGCGAGACACGCAGCATGCGGCGCCGACAGCGCCGCGCCGATGCGCTCAGCTTGTCGAAGTCGAAATCTTTGCCGATCCACTCGATGTTGTCGTAGCTTGCCAGCTGCTCGACGAGTTCCGCTTCCTTTGCGCCACGCAGCGATGCGCGGTCGCCAGCCACGATAATGCCGAAAGTGGCCCGGCTGCGGGCGCTGGCCAGCGTCCGGACGACTTCGGGGCAGACGTTCTCTTCGCTCAGCAGCACGATGCGGCGCGATTGCCCGAGCATGAGCTCGGCAAACGTCGCGGAGTTTGCGAAAAAGCTGAGCGTAAAGCTCATTTCCCGAACCAGGTCGTTCAGGCTGCGGTCGGCGCGAGCGGTTTCACTAGCAATCAAAAGCATTGTAAAACGTTTTTCAGTCACTACCGACCCCATTTATACGCCGCTAAACCCAGCGCTGATGTGTTCTGCGTCGCATTGGGAGAAATCGGGCAAAACCCTATAAATACCGGGAAAAAATCGACCGGAATTGCCTGTCGTTTGCGGTTGCCACGCCCAATACGTGCCTCTATAATGCGCACGCTATTTGCAGGTCCGCCTGGATAGATCACACCCAACGCGCCACCCCCCGCCGGCCGAGGCCCACGGAAGTGGCGTTTTTAGTGCCGGAGGACCGGAGAAATGGATCTCACAATCCCCCGGGTGCTCACGTGGCAGTTCGTGATCGGGGCGGCCCTGGCCGCGGTCCTCTGGGTCGTATACGGAAATACAGCAGGCTATTCGGCACTACTTGGTAGCCTGGCCTGTGTCATCCCGAACGCGTTCCTCGGACTGCGATTGATGGTAACTCGCCGGGATGCGAAAGCCCTGCTCCGGGCTGCGTGGATTGGTGAGTTGATCAAGCTCGTGCTGACCGTGGCGATTTTTACGCTCGTGTTTGCACTGGTACGGCCGCTGTCGCCGGCGGCTTTGTTTGCAGGATTCATAATGACGCAACTTGTTGCCTTCTCCGGTTTCATGATGCGCCACGACACGGAAACGAAAACGAGAAAGACCAATGGCAGCTGAAGGCGGACACGGTCCCCAGACTTCCGGCGAGTATATTGCCCACCATTTGCAAAACCTGCAGGTCTGCAAGGTCGAGACGGGCGAGTGGGTATGGAACCAGTGCGCCGGCAACCCGATGACGATCAACGTCGATTCGATGTTCTGGTCGGTTTTCCTCGGCCTGGTCTTCTGTTTCCTGTTCTGGCGCGTCGCCAAAAAGTCGTCGATAGGCAAGCCGACGAAATGGCAGGCCGCTGTCGAATACATCGTCGAGTTTGTCGATTCCTCCGTCAAGGACACTTTCCACGGTACCAGCCGGTTGATCGCCCCGCTCGGTCTCACGATCTTCGTCTGGGTATTCCTGATGAACCTGATGGACCTCGTGCCCGTGGACTGGATTCCTGAGTTTGCCAAGCGCGTCCTCGGCATCGAGTACATGAAAGTCGTGCCCTCGACGGACGTCAACGTCACCTTCGGCATGTCGATCGCGGTGTTCTTCCTTATTCTTTTCTATACGCACCTGTTCAAGGGGCCGTTCGGGCTGATCAAGGACCTGACATTGCACCCGATCGCGCCGCCGACCAAGGGCATCGGGCTATTGGCCGCCCCACTGGTCATCCTGTTCAACTTCATTCTCGAGTCGGTCGCGCTGCTCGCGAAACCCGTCTCACTGAGCCTGCGACTGTTCGGCAACATGTTTGCCGGGGAACTCATCTTCATCCTGATTGCGTTGCTGGGACTGTGGCAGCTGCCACTGCACTTTGGCTGGGCCGTGTTCCACGTCCTCATCGTCACGCTGCAGGCATTTATTTTCATGATGCTGACTATCGTTTACCTGAGCCTGGCATCTGAGAGTCACTGATTCTTTTTCTTTTGTAATTGCTTCAACATTTGGACTTGATCCTCCCTAGGAGAAACTGATGGAAACTGTTATTGGCTTCACGGCTATCGCTGTTGCACTTCTGATCGGCCTCGGCGCCCTCGGCGTCGGCATCGGTATGGGCCTGCTCGGCGGCCGCTTCCTCGAAGGTGCCGCACGCCAGCCGGAACTGGCGCCGATGCTGCAGACGAAGATGTTTATCGTCGTCGCCCTGCTCGACGCCGTTGCGATGATCGGTGTCGGTATCGCCCTGTTCTTCGCCTTCGCCAATCCGTTCATTGGCCAGCTGCAGGCAGCAACGGGCAGTTAAAGCCGATTGTAGGAGCGGCTTCAGCCGCGACCCCGTTCGGGCCCGAGGGCCCTCCTGCAGGTTTTAGGAGAAATCCGTGGATATCAATCTGACGCTCATCGGCCAGACGATCGCAATGATCGTATTCGTCTGGTTCTGCATGAAGTACATCTGGCCACCCATCCTCGAGGCACTCGAGGAGAGGCAGCAGCAGATCGAGGAAGGTCTCGCCGCCGCCGACAAGAGCCAGGAGGCGCTGGAAGCGGCAGAAGCAAAGGCCGAGGAGATCGTTGCCGAAGCTCGCCAACAGGCGACCGGCATTCTCGACCAGGCGCATGCCCGTGCCAATGAGATCGTGGCCGAGGGCAAGGAAGCCGGCGTCAAGGAGCGCGAGCGCCAGCTTGCCGCCGCCAAGGCCGAGATCGAGCAGGAAGCAAACAAGGCCCGCGAGGAGCTGCGTGGCCAGGTATCCGCGATCGCCCTCGCGAGCGCGGAGAAGATACTGAGGCGCGAAATCGACGACAAGGCACACGAGGACATCCTGGGCAAGCTCGCGCAGGAGATCTGACCCGTGGCCGACAACAACACAGTCGCAAGGCCCTATGCCGAGGCCGCATTCCAGGTGGCGCAGGAGACCGATGCGCTGGCCGAGCTGTCGGAGTCTTTCGTGGCGGCCAGGGCGCTGCTCGAAGACGGCCAGGTTGCCGACTTCATGTCACGACCCAGGCTCACCGACAAAGAGCGCCTCGAGTTTCTGCAGGGGCTCTTCACCGAGGCAGTCGGGGAAGGATCGGTCTTTGCCGGCGGCAGCCAGCATGGGACGAATTTCCTGAAGTTGCTGCTCGAAAATGATCGCGTGGCGGTGCTGCCCGAGATCGCGGACCAGTTCGCGGCCCTGAAAGCCGACCTCGAGAACACGGTCGATGCCGTCATCACGTCGGCGGCACCGCTGAGCGAGGCGCAGCAGCAGGCGATGGCTGCGACCCTGAAAGAGCGTCTCGGCCGCGAAGTCCGAGTCTCGACGGAGATTGACGAAAACCTTATCGGTGGTGCCGTTATTCGCGCCGGCGATGTCGTAATTGATGGTTCGCTGCGTGCCCGGCTCGAAGGCCTCGGCAACGTATTGAACAAGTAAAGAGGAAAAGCAAATGGCACTCAAAGCTTCTGAAATCAGCACGCTGATTAAAGAACGCATCGAGAACTACGAGGCATCCGCGGAAGCGCGCGACGTCGGCACCGTGATCGCGGTAACCGACGGCATCGTGCGTATCCACGGCCTGGCCGATGCTCGTTACGGCGAGATGCTCGAGTTCCCCGGCAACACCTACGGCCTGGCACTGAACCTCGAGCAGGATTCGGTGGGCGCGGTGGTCCTCGGTGACTACAAGCACATCTCGGAAGGCCATGAGGTCAAGACGACCGGCCGCATCCTCGAGGTGCCCGTCGGAGAGGCCCTGCTGGGTCGCGTTGTCGACTCGCTGGGCAACCCTATCGACGGCAAAGGCCCTGTCGACGCGCAGGGCAGATCGCCGATCGAAAAGGTCGCACCGGGCGTTATCGAGCGGCAATCGGTGTCGCAGCCTGTGCAGACGGGCCTGAAGTCGATCGACTCGATGGTGCCGATCGGTCGCGGCCAGCGCGAGCTGATCATCGGCGACCGCCAGACCGGCAAGACGGCCGTTGCGGTCGACGCGATCATCAACCAGGTCGGCACGGGCATCAAATGTATCTACGTCGCCATCGGCCAGAAGGCCTCCTCGATCGCGGGCGTCGTGCGCAAGCTCGAGGAAGAGGGTGCGATGGAACACACTATCGTCGTCGCTGCCGCAGCTGCGGACAGCCCGGCCATGCAGTACATTGCCCCCTACGCCGGCGCGTCGATGGGTGAGTACTTCATGGACAAGGGTGAAGACGCGCTGATCATCTACGATGATCTCACCAAGCAGGCCTGGGCCTATCGGCAGGTCTCACTGCTGCTGCGTCGTCCGCCGGGTCGCGAGGCGTACCCCGGTGACGTCTTCTACCTGCACTCCCGCCTGCTCGAGCGCGCTGCGCGCGTATCGGCCGACTACGTCGAGGAAGTGTCCGGCGGCAAGGTCAAGGGCAAGACGGGATCGATGACGGCGCTGCCAATTATCGAGACCCAGGCCGGCGACGTGTCGGCATTCGTACCGACCAACGTCATCTCGATCACGGACGGCCAGATTTTCCTGGAAACCGACCTGTTCAACGCCGGTATTCGCCCGGCGATCAACGCGGGCCTGTCGGTATCGCGTGTCGGCGGTGCCGCCCAGACGAAGATCATCAAGAAACTCGGCGGCGGTGTGCGCCTCGCACTGGCGCAGTACCGCGAACTGGCGGCATTCGCGCAGTTCGCCTCCGACCTCGACGCCGCAACGCGGGCGCAGCTCGAGCGCGGCGAACGCGTCACGGAGCTCATGAAGCAGAAGCAGTATTCACCCCTGTCCGTTGCCGACATGGCACTGTCCCTGTTCGCCGTGAACGAGGGTTACCTCGACAAGGTTGCGGTGGAGAAGGTCGTCGACTACGAGGCGGCGCTGCACGATTTTGCGCATGCGAACAACCAGGGCGACCTCGACGCGATCAACGAATCGGGCGACTATAACGATGAAGTCGAGGCGACCCTCAAGGGAATCTGCGACGCATTTGCCGAAAAAGGCGCGTATTAAGCAACCGTAGGAGGCTGCCCCGGCAGCCGACATCGCGCGCCAGGGCGCGCTCCTGCAGGGAACAGAGAATATGGCTGGTGAAAAAGAAATCCGCTCCAAGATCGCTTCTGTCAAGAATATGCAGAAGATCACGAGCGCGATGGAAAAAGTCGCAGCGAGCAAGATCCGCAAGGCGCAACAGCAGATGGAAAAGTCGCGCCCGTACGCGCAGCGTATTCGCCGGGTCGTGGGCCATCTTGCCAAGGCAAACGCAGAATCCAAACACCCGTTCCTGACCCACCGGGATGTCAACAGGGTCGGTTTTATTATCATTTCGACGGACCGCGGTCTGTGTGGTGGCCTGAACGCGAACCTGTTCAAGACGGTCATCGGCGAAATTGCTGACTGGCGCGAAAAAGATGTCGAGGTGGAGCTGGTCCTCGTCGGGGCCAAGGCCGTGCAGTTTTTCCGTCGCATGGGCGGCAACGTCGTCGGCACGGCATCGCACCTCGGCGACAAGCCGAGCGTCAATGACCTGATCGGCGCGATCAAGATCACGCTCGACGCCTACGCAGAAGGCAAGATCGACCGGTTGTTTTTGGTTCACAATGAGTTTGTTTCGGCGATGAGCCAGAAGCCGTTGGTAACCCAGCTGCTCCCGGCGACCATCGAGCTCGAGGAAGGAGAGCTGCAGGAGCACTGGGACTACATCTACGAACCGGATGCGGCCGAGCTGCTCGACGACGTTCTCGGGCGCTACATCGAGTCACTCGTATACCGGGGTGCGGTCGAGAACTTTGCGTGCGAAATGGCGGCCAAGATGGTCGCGATGAAATCCGCTACCGACAACGCGGGCGAGATCATCGAAGACCTGCAGCTGGAGTACAACAAGGCTCGGCAGGCGGCCATCACACAAGAGATTTCAGAAATTGTCGGCGGTGCGGCCGCCGTATCAGGTTAGAGGACCCAAGCAATGAGCACCGGAACTACTGTGCAGGTTATTGGCGCCGTCGTGGACGTGGAGTTCCCGGCGGGCCAGATCCCGAAAATTTACGATGCACTCGTCATCGACGAGCCGGGCATCACGCTGGAGGTTCAGCAGCAGCTGGGCGATGGCGTCGTCCGTACGATCGCGATGGGTTCGTCGGAGGGCCTGAAGCGCGGCATGAGCGTGACGGATACGGGCGCGCCAATCTCGGTTCCGGTTGGTGAGAAGACGCTCGGCCGGATCATGGACGTTCTCGGCCAGCCGATCGATAACAAGGGCGAGATCGGCGCCGAGTCCGAGCTGCCGATCCACCGCACGCCGCCGTCATACGAGGACCAGGCTGCGACGACCGAACTGCTCGAAACGGGCATCAAGGTCATCGACCTGATCATGCCGATTGCCAAGGGCGGTAAGGTCGGCCTGTTCGGTGGCGCGGGCGTCGGCAAGACCGTGACGCTGATGGAGCTCATCAACAACATCGCCAAGGAACACGGTGGTTACTCGGTGTTTGCCGGTGTAGGTGAGCGAACCCGCGAAGGCAACGACTTCTACCACGAGATGACCGAATCCAACGTCATTGACAAGGTAACGCTGGTGTATGGCCAGATGAACGAGCCGCCCGGCAACCGACTGCGCGTCGCGCTCACGGGTCTGACGATGGCCGAGGCATTCCGCGATGAAGGCCGCGATGTCCTGATGTTCATCGACAACATCTACCGCTACACGCTGGCCGGCACCGAGGTGTCCGCACTGCTCGGCCGTATGCCGTCCGCCGTGGGTTACCAGCCGACGCTGGCCGAGGAAATGGGCGTGCTGCAGGAGCGCATCGCATCGACCAAGACCGGTTCGATCACCTCGTTCCAGGCCGTATACGTTCCCGCCGACGACCTGACTGACCCGTCGCCCGCCACGACGTTTGCTCACCTCGATGCCACGCTCGTGCTTTCGCGCAACATCGCCGAGCTCGGCATCTACCCGGCCGTGGATCCGCTCGACTCGACGTCGCGTATCCTCGATCCGAACATCATCGGCCAGGAGCATTACGATTGTGCTCGCGGCGTGCAGGCAGTCTTGCAGCGCTACAAGGAACTGCAGGACATCATCGCAATTCTTGGCATGGACGAGCTGTCGGAAGAAGATAAGGAGATCGTTAACCGGGCCCGCAAGATTCAGCGCTTTTTGTCGCAGCCGTTCTTCGTTGCAGAAGTTTTCACGAACGCGCCCGGCAAATATGTGTCGCTGGCCGAGACGATCCGCGGTTTCAACGGTATCGTCAACGGCGACTACGACCACATACCGGAGCAGGCCTTCTACATGGTCGGCACTATCGACGAGGCAGTGGAGAACGCGAAGAACTTCACGTAGGAGCGGCAAGCAGGAGCCGCTTTAGCCGCGCACCAAACCGGATTCGGGCGTGAAGGCGTTTCGACAAAGGACACGACATGGCAACCATTCAAGTAGACATCGTTTCAGCGGAAGGCGAAATCCACGCCGGCGAAGCCACGATGGTGTTCGCACCGGCGAGAATGGGCGAGGTCGGCATCGCGCCGCGCCACGCGCCCATGTTGTCCACGCTGAAACCCGGCGAGGTGCGTGTCCAGGACGCCGATGGCAATGAAGAGGCGTTCTACATCACGGGCGGCATGCTCGAAGTACAGCCTTCACGTGTAATGATCCTCGCCGATACCGCCCTGCGCGGAGAGCAGCTCGACGAGGCCGCGGCCCTCGCGGCCCAGCAGCATGCCGAGAGAGCTCTCGAAGGCGCGTCGGAGGAGACTGACCTCGCCCGTGCCCAGGCCGAGCTCGAAGAAGCCCGTGCGCGCTACCGCGCAGCGCAAAAGCTCAAGGGCAAGCGCTAGAATCGTCGTGCGAGCGGCATCGGCCGCAAACAGTTGTTTTCGGGCCTGAAGGCCCTCTCACAGTTCGCTTACTGCGCGCCGAAGTTCCACGAGCCGATGATGCGTGTCTCGGGTTTGTGTCCGGGCAGGTGCTGCCGCTGCCAGCGACGAAAATCGGCAACCCGAACCTCGGCGGGCACGATCCAGTCGTCCCGCCCGAAATAACGCACCGTGTATTCGTCCAGAAAACCCGCCTTCTGGACGCGCAGTAGCGCATCGAGATAGGGATCTGCGGCGTCGGGGTCCTCACCCAGATGTTCTTTCCAGGCGTCGACGAGATGGCGGCGTGCCGCGAACTCGCACCCGTAGTCGCTGTTGCGAGCCGGATTATCGCCGCCGAGTTCGAGCTGGCACGCACTGCGTACGAGACTGTAGGTTACCCAGCTCTGCAGTGCCGGGTCGTCGTCCGCCCAGGCATGCGGCGCGAGGTAAAAGGTATCGCCGTCGGTCACGCCGTCTCGCGTGTAGATCGAGCTGTTACAGGCCGAGAGCGCTACCACGACTGTCACGAGCATCCAACGCATGCGCCAAGCATACGTCACGTCAGTTAACGTGACCTGAAGCAAGTTCGCAGTATGCAACTTCATGTATGATTCCGTGCTGGAAATCAGGGAGTTAGTGAGCTTGAGACTCTCCACGATCATACTGGCGGCTGGCCAGGGTACGCGCATGCGTTCGGACATTCCGAAGGTTCTGCAGCCGCTCGCCGGCCGACCGTTGCTCGGCCATGTGCTCGAGTGCGCGGCGGCCCTCGCCGCAGACGACGTGTGCGTGGTTTACGGGCACGGCGGCGATGCGGTACGCGAGCCGTTTCCCGACGCGGACCTGCGCTGGGTGCTGCAGGCTGAGCAACTCGGCACGGGCCACGCCGTCAAACAGGCGATGCCCGGGACGCCGGATGAGAATCGCGTCCTGGTGCTGTTCGGCGACGTTCCCTTGCTGACGGCCCGGACTTGTGAGCGCCTGGTCGACGAAACGCCCGAAGATGAGGTTGCTGTCCTGACCGTCGACATGGACGACCCGGGCGGTTACGGCCGTATCATTCGTGACGGGAGGGGCGTGGCGCGGATCGTAGAGGAGAAGGACGCCAGCGCCGATGAAAAGGCCGTGTGCGAGATCAACACCGGCGTACTGCTGTGTCCGGCCAAGCGACTGAAACAGTGGCTGGATCGGCTCAGCAACGACAACGCACAGAGCGAGTATTATCTGACCGACGTCATCGGTATGGCCGTCGGCGACGGCGTCACTGTGCATGGCGTCAAGGCGGACAGCTGGACGGAGGTAATGGGTATCAACGACAAGAAACAACTGGCCGAGGCGGAGCGCGCTCTGCAGGCGCGGCTCGTCGACGAACTCATGCAACAGGGAGTTGGCTTTGCCGATCCTGCCCGCGTCGATATCCGCGGTGAGCTCAGCTGCGGCAAGGACGTATACATCGACGTCAATGCTGTGTTCGAGGGCACGGTCGAGCTCGGTGACGGCACGACGATCGAATCGAACAACCTTATTCGCGACAGCAAACTCGGCGCCGGCACGCTCGTGCACTCGAACTGTCACATCGAGGGGGCGACGATGGGCAGGGGTTGTGAGATCGGTCCGTTTGCCCGCCTCCGGCCGGGGGTTGAGTTGGCGAATAGCGTGAAGATCGGCAACTTCGTCGAGGTCAAGAAAAGCACGATCGCCGACGGTAGCAAGGTGAATCACCTGAGCTATATCGGCGATACGGAAATCGGCAGCAGGGTCAACGTCGGTGCCGGTACGATTACGTGTAATTACGACGGCGCGAACAAGTACAAGACAATCATCGGTGACGGCGCTTTTATTGGTTCCGGCGTCGAACTCGTTGCCCCTGTAAAGGTCGGGGTCGGCGCTACGATTGGGGCCGGCTCGACAATCACCAAGGAAGTTGGCGACAACCTGCTCGTACTCGAGCGGGCGAAACAGACTGCCGTGCCAGGATGGCAACGGCCCGTGAAGAAGGAAAAGTAGTCAATGTGTGGAATCGTTGGAGCAGTTGCCGAACGAAACGTAACCCCGATCCTGATGGAAGGCCTGCGGCGGCTGGAATACCGTGGCTACGATTCCGCCGGCATCGCCATTCGCGTGGACGACGGCATTGCTCGTGTGCGCCGCGTCGGCAAGGTCCAGGAACTGCAGAACGCGCTTGACGAGTCGCCGGTGCTCGGCAGCACCGGCATCTCGCACACGCGCTGGGCAACGCACGGCGTGCCTAACGAGACCAACGCACATCCGCACCTGTCGCGGGAATCGATCGCGATCGTGCACAACGGCATCATTGAGAATTTTGAAGAGCTGCGTGCCGATCTCGCGGACAAAGGCTACGAGTTCACGTCGGATACGGACACCGAAGTCGTCGCGCACCGTATTCATTTCAACCTGCAGAACGCCGCCGATTTTGCCGATGCGGTACGAACGACTGTGGCCGAACTCGAAGGTGCCTACGCCCTCGCCGTGATGAGTGCCGACTCTCCCGACCAGCTCGTTATTGCCCGCCAGGGAGCGCCGGCCGTCGTTGGTGTCGGTATCGATGAGAACTTCGTTGCGTCGGACGTTGCCGCGTTGCTGCCAGTGACCCGGAACTTCATTTTTCTCGATGAGGGTGACGTGGCCCTGGTCGAACGCAAACAGATAACAATTTGGGACTCGAACGGTAACGTCGTGGAGCGGCCAGTGCGCGCATCGGAACTCGATGCCGATGCGGCCGAGCGCGGCGACTTTCGTCACTACATGCTCAAGGAGATCTACGAGCAAGCGGAAGCCGTGGCCCGCACGCTCGACGGCCGCATGGCCGACGGGCGGGTTCTCGATGCTTCGTTCGGGCCTCTCGCAAACGACGCGCTCGACAAGACCAAGGGCGTTCACATCGTGGCCTGCGGCACGAGCTACCATGCCGGGCTGGTGGCCCGTTACTGGATCGAAGCGCTGGCCGGGCTGCCGTGTACGGTGGAGATTGCGAGCGAGTATCGCTATCGCTCGCCGGTCGTTCCGGAAAACACGCTCTTTGTCACGATCAGCCAGTCCGGCGAGACGGCCGATACGCTGGCTGCACTGCGGGCGGCGAGAGCTGCCGGGTACATTTCGACACTGACGATTTGCAACGTGCCCGAGAGTTCGATGATTCGCGAGTCTGAACTGACGATGATGACGCGGGCCGGACCCGAAATCGGCGTCGCCTCGACCAAGGCATTCACGACGCAGCTGGCGGCGCTTGCGTTGCTGACGATCTCACTCGCGCGCCGCAATGGGCTCGAGGAAAGGCAGGAACGTGCGCTGGTCGCACAATTAACTGAGTTGCCGAAACTCATCAACGAGGTGCTCTCGCTCGACCCGTCGATTGAGGCGCTTGCCGAACATTTTGCCGACAAACACCATGCCTTGTTCCTTGGGCGCGGTGTGCAAAACCCGATCGCTATGGAAGGCGCGCTAAAGCTCAAGGAAATCTCTTACATTCACGCCGAGGCATACGCCGCGGGCGAGCTGAAACACGGTCCGCTGGCGCTGGTCGACGAGGACATGCCGGTTGTCACAGTGGCACCCGACGATGAACTGCTCGAAAAGCTCAAGAGCAACCTTCAGGAAGTGCGTGCCCGTGGTGGTGAACTTTATGTCTTCGCAGACCCGCGCGTACAGTTCGGCGACCGTGTGGGAATCCATACAATGCGTATGCCCGCGCTGATTCAAGACTTCCAGGCACCGATTCTCTACACGATCCCATTGCAGCTACTCGCCTATCATGTTGCCGTGCTCAAAGGGACCGACGTCGACCAGCCACGGAATCTCGCGAAGAGCGTAACCGTCGAGTAGGCTGGCTCAACAGTTTGGTTGTTGTGCAGGAACAATAAAGATTGTTAATAAGACAAAGTCTTTGTTAATAGGACAATAAAGATTGTTAATAGGGCAGCGGGCAATTCTAGGAATCGAGGTCAGCTGGACCTGGGTGGCCTGATGGGGTCGATTCTGTTGAAAAACTCCGTTTTGAGATTCGCCTATTTTTCATTTGCGATCTGCGGC
>JARRMH010000015.1:0-12919 GCA_037386205.1 Woeseiaceae bacterium
TTCTCGCTGCGCATGCGCCACAACCAGACTACGATGACGATGCTCACGATGATGCCCAGGGCGACAAAAAACCAGCGCTGCCAGCCGCCCGCGTCCGCGAGGAAACTGAATGCGGCACCGGTGTTGCGCTGGTGCGTTAGGTTGATGAACGAATTCACGGGAACTGAATCGTACAGCGCCACCCACTCGATGATTGCCCACTTGGTGACCTGGTCGGCAACGATGACCGTGGCGGCCACGGCCAGCCAAGCAATGAATCGGGCATTTGAAGGTGTCATCGGGTCGCTCATCAACTGGTTCCTGGTCAGCTGGCGGCCGTCGCCAGCGCTGAACGCGCATTTTGTTCGTCACGCTGCATTTGCGCAACCAGCTGCTCGACCGTATCGAAGCGCTCCTCGTCCCGCAGGTGCTCGATGAAGTCGACGTGAATGTATTCGCCGTAGATATCACGGTCGAAATCGAACAGGTGCACTTCGAGCAGCGGTTTGGTCAAGTCGAAGGTCGGGCGCGTGCCGACGCTGGCCACTCCGTCGAGCGGCCCCTCGGGCAGCCCGTGAACGCGAACCGCATAAATGCCCATGACGGCGCTCTGGCGCCTGCGCAGGTCCACATTGGCCGTGGGATAGCCGAGTGAACGGCCCACGCACCGCCCGGCCACCACGCGGCCGGACATGCGATACGGCCGCCCCAGCAGCGCGGTTGCCCGCGCAACGTCGCCTGCAGCCAGGGCTTCGCGGATCGCGGTGCTGCTGACGCGGACACCTTCCACGATGATGCTCGGTACCTGTTCGATATCGAGGCCGAGCACGGGACCGACGCGCTCGAGGTCCTCCCGGGATCCTTCCCGCCGCCGCGCAAAACGAAAATCGTCACCGACGACGAGGTGCCGCGCATTGAGTCCGTGGATCAGTATCCGGCGGATGAAGGCGGCGGCCGAGATGTCGCGCATCGCCGCATCGAAGCGCGGACAGAAGAAGATTTCGATATTGCGATCGGCCAGCGCCTCGTACTTCTCGCGAAAGCGCATGAGTCGCGCCGGCGGACTGTCGCGCAGGAAAAACTCTTTCGGCGTCGGCTCGAAACTCATTGCGACGGCCGGGCAACCTGTCTCGTGCGCCACCTCGACGACGCGCCGCAGCAACTGTCGATGGCCGAGATGAATGCCATCGAAGGCGCCGATGGTCACCACGCTGCCCGCGGCCAGCCGCTCGTACGGCATGTCGCCAAGGTGACGGACGAGCCGCATCTCAGCCCTGCCCCATGCGGAACTGTGCGGTGCGCATGCCGGACACGAGCAGCGTCACGAAGTACGCGCCTGCGCCCGCCAGCACCGACATGGCCAGCCACGCCACCTGCTCGGCGAGACCCGCGCCGATCCACCAGTCGGTACCGCGGTGCATTTGCCACAGGACGACAACCATGACCGCGTTCGCCAGGGCAACGCGCAGCAGGAGCACGCCCCAACCGGGGCTGTGGCGAACGATGTCCGCTCTGTGCAGGCCGCGGTACAGGAGCGCGGCATTCAGTACCGCCGCCACGGACGTGGCCCCGGCGAGGCCCGCATGCGGTCCGGCGAAGCCGCTCGTGGTCAGGTACCACGCGGCGGAGCCGCCAAGTATGGCATTGACCAGCAGCGCGACGATGCCGATGCGCACCGGCGTCCGCGTATCCTCCCGCGCGAAGAACGCCGGTGCGAGCACCTTGACGAATGAAAAGCCGACGAGACCGACCGCATAGGCTTTGAGCGCGAGGGCCGTCATGCGTACCGAGTTTGTGTCGAATTCGCCGCCATGGAACAGCGTGACGACGAGCGGCACCGCGAGCACGATCAGCCCGACTGCGGCCGGCACGGCAATCAGGATCGCGATTTTCATCGACCACTCGAGGGTGGCGGAAAACTCGTGCTTCTCATCGTTGGCCCAGAGCCGTGACAGGTACGGCAGGGTCACCGTGGCCAGCGCGATGCCGAACAGCCCGAGCGGAAATTCCATGAGCCGGTCGGAATAGTAGAGATAACTGATGCTGCCGACGGGCAGCAGCGAAGCGATAATGCCGGAAAGCAGTACATTGATCTGGGCCACCGACGAGCCGAAAATCGCGGGCAGCATGAGCCGGAAAGCGCGCCGCACCCCTTCGTGCCCGGGCTGCCACCGGGGCCGCGGCAGGGAGCGGATCGATGCAAGAAAGGGCAACTGGAACAATAGCTGCAGCACGCCGGCAACGAACACCGCGTAGGCGAGGGCCATGATTGGCTGCTCGAGCTGCGGCGCTACCCAGATGGCAGCGGCAATCAGCACGACGTTGAGGATCACGGGCGTGAAAGCGGGCACCGCGAATTTGCCGTAGGTATTAAGCACGCCCCCGGCGAAGGCTGTCAGCGAGACGAAGAACAGGTAAGGAAACGTAAACCGCAACATCAGCGCCGCGAGATCGAAATCGCCGCCGTCGCCAACGAAGCCCGGTGCGACCAGCAAGACCAGCAACGGCGCTGCGATAACGCCCACCAGGGTGACGACGAACAGGATCACGCCGAAGGTGCCGGCCATCGCGCCGACGAACTCGCGCGCCTCCTCCGGACCGTACTTTTCCTTGTACCTTGCCATGACCGGCACGAAACCGGCCGAGAAAGCCCCCTCGGCAAAAAACCGTCGCAGCATGTTGGGGATCCGCTGGGCGACCAAAAAGGCGTCCATGAGCAATCCGGCCCCGAAATACCGCGCAAACACGATGTCCCGCACCAGGCCCAGGATTCGCGACAGCAGCGTCATGCCGCTGACGATCGAGGTTTTCACGGCTAACATCACGCCGGATATACGTTTTTTGCCTTCCATGCTGGATGAAGTTTAGCCCAAAAAGAGGCTCCCGATTGTCATTGACAAGCGCCTGACGGGCGCGAATAATACGCGGCTCTTTGACATCAGGACACGGTTGGAACCAGTGGCAAACATCAAATCAGCGAGAAAGCGCGCCCGGCAGGCGGAAAAGCTCCGCAAGCACAACATGGGCCTGCGCTCGACGATGCGTACGAGTATCAAGAAAGTCCTCAGCGCCTGTGACGCAGGGGACAAGGAAGCGGCGACGGCCGCATTCAAGGACGCCGTCCCGGTCATCGACAGCATGGTGAACAAGGGTATCGTCACCCGCAACAAGGCCGCACGTCACAAGAGCCGCCTCAATGCCCGCATCAAGGGGCTTTCTGCCTGACCCGGCCCTCAGGCCTCCTCTTCCTCGATTTTCTCCAGCGCCTGAATGACGGCGTGCGCCAGGGCCTCGGTCCCGGCGCCCGTGGCTGCGCTGACTTCGAATACAGGCCCCTTCCAGCCGAGCTGTTCCAGTAGCATTTGCCGCGCGACCGCGAGGTCCTCGTCGCTCAACAGATCGACCTTGTTGAGAACCAGCCAGCGCGGCTTTGCGGCCAGCTCCGGCGAAAATTTCTCGAGTTCGGCTGCAATCGCGCTGGCCTCCTCCGCCGGATCGGTTGCGGGATCGAGCGGCGCGATGTCGACGAGATGCAGCAGCAGGTGCGTGCGCTGCAAGTGCTTGAGAAAGCGGATGCCGAGGCCGGCGCCCTCGGCGGCGCCTTCGATCAGGCCCGGTATGTCGGCCATCACGAAACTCTGCAACCGACCCACGCGCACCACGCCGAGGTTCGGGTGCAAGGTCGTAAAAGGATAATCGGCAATACGCGGCTTCGCCTCGGACATGGCCGCGATCAGCGTCGACTTCCCGGCATTGGGCATACCCAGCAGGCCGACGTCGGCCAGCACCTTGAGTTCGAGCCGAAGGTGGCGGGACTCGCCCGGCGTTCCCCGGGTGGTCTTGCGCGGGGCGCGGTTGGTGCTGCTCTTGAAACGGGTATTGCCGAGACCGCCGCGCCCGCCTTCCGCCACTTTCTGCCGCTCCCCGTCGCTGGTCAGGTCGCACAGCAGCTCGCCCGTGTCGACATCGTGGACGGTCGTGCCCTGCGGCACCCGGACCTCGAGGTCAACGCCGGACTTGCCGGTCATGTTGCGGCCCGCACCGCCCTGCCCGTTCTCGGCCCGGAATTTGCGCGCCACCCGGAAGTCGGCGAGCGTGTTCAGCGAGGAATCGGCGACCAGGTAGACGCTCCCGCCATTGCCGCCATCGCCGCCATCGGGTCCGCCCCGTGCGACGTATTTTTCACGCCGGAAGCTCAGGCAACCGTGGCCACCATTGCCCGCTAGTACGCGTATCGTTGCCTCGTCGACAAATTTCATGGCTGCAGCTCGGAAACAAACACTCTAATACGAAACACCCCGCGCGTGGCGGGGTTTTGTCGCTCTGCGCGGGGCCTGTGATTGCGCCCCGCCGTGGCGGCGATCAGGCGTCGACGACGCTCACGTACTGGCGCATCTTCGGACCCTTCTTCTCGAACTTCACGTGCCCGTCCTTCTTGGCGAACAACGTGTGGTCCCGGCCGCAGCCAACGTTGGTGCCGGCATGAAACCGTGTGCCACGCTGGCGCACGATGATATTGCCCGCAACGACCTGCTCGCCACCGAAGATCTTCACGCCAAGGCGTTTACTCTCCGAATCGCGACCGTTCTTACTGCTACCGCCTGCCTTTTTATGTGCCACTGTATCGTACCTGTCGTTTCATCACCCGGCGCGTGGCGCGGGCTTCGTTAATCTTCAGTCGGCCTTCTTCTTGGCCGTCTTCTTGCTGGCCGCCTTTTTCTTGGCTGCCTTTTTCTTGGTCGCCTTCTTCTTGCTGGCGGCCTTCTTTGCGGTCTTCTTGGCTGCCTTTTTCGCCGCCTTCTTCTTGGTGGCGGGCTTCTCCGCGGCGTCTGCGTCCTTCTTCGGCGCCGCCTTTTGGCCCGACGCGCCGCCGATGCCCGTGATCTCTACTTCGGTGAAGTACTGCCGGTGCGATCCCTGGCGCAGGTAGTTCTGCCGGCGCTTGAACTTCACGACCGGCACCTTGCGGCTCTTGCCCTGCCGGAGGACCTTGCCGCTGACCGTCTGACCCGACAGCAACGGGCTGCCGACCTGGATGTCGCTGCCTTCGCCGACGAGGAGAACCTCGTCGAATTCTACCGTGGTGCCCTCTTCGGCCTCGATCTTCTCGAGCCGCAGGACATCACCTTTTGCCGCGCGGTACTGTTTGCCGCCGCTGCGAAAAACCGCATACATTGCATGTGCTCCAACTGGCGGGCCGCGCCACGCGCAACCTGCTGAGAAATAAGAACTTCTTGTGACGTAATGAACTCGCCGCGCAGGCGAAGGAATGGCTCGCGCCACGAAAGAGCGGGAATTCTATAGATTCCGGCGCCCCGGGTCAACGTTCCGCGGCGATGGGAATGTCACCGCATTTCAACGGCTTGCGAGATGGGCGGCAGCACTGCGTTCGGGCACTCAATCTCGCCAATGGCACGGCTTTCAGGCATCATCTGCAGGCTATGCAGATGGCCGCAGCAAAACCCGACTCCGTCAATTTCGATGACGTAGCCGAACTCGCCCGCGACGACATGGACGCGGTCAATCGGCTCATTTCATCGAGTCTCGAGAGCGACGTCGCGCTCGTATCGCAGGTTTCCGAGTACATCGTCATGAGCGGCGGGAAGCGCCTGCGGCCCATGATCGTAATACTCGCGGCGCGCGCACTGGGGTATGACGGCGAGCAGCATATCCGGGCTGCAACCATTATCGAGTTCATCCATACGGCGACGCTGCTGCACGATGACGTCGTCGATTCGTCGGAGCGGCGCCGCGGCCAGGACTCGGCCAACACCGTGTTCGGCAACCAGGCCAGCGTCCTGGTCGGCGACTTCCTCTACTCGCGTTCGTTCCAGATGATGGTCGATATCGACGACATGCGCGTCATGCAGATCCTGGCGAACGCCACCAACACGATCGCGGCGGGTGAGGTCCAGCAGCTGATGAACGTCCACGATCCCGACACGACCGAGGACGACTACCGGCAGGTGATCTACCGCAAGACGGCGCGACTGTTCGAGGCCGGCGCCCAGATCGCGTCCGTGCTGGCCCGCCGGGACGACAGGATCGAGCAGGCGATGGTCCGTTACGGGCAATACCTCGGCACCGCATTCCAGCTCGTGGACGACGCGCTCGACTACGCCGCGTCGGCGGATGAACTCGGCAAGAACCTCGGTGACGACCTTGCCGAAGGCAAGCCGACGCTGCCGCTCATCCATGCGATGCGCACCGGTTCCGATGCGCAGCGAAAATTGATCCGCGAGGCCATCCGCGACGGCGGACGCAAGCAAATGGACGACATCATCGAGATCATCGAGTCGACCGGCGCTCTCGACTACACAGCGCGACGTGCCCGCGAGGCGGCCGATGCTGCGATTGGCGAGCTCGCCGATCTACCGGATAATGAGTACCGCAACGCGCTGATGCTGCTGGCCGAGTTTGCGGTCCAGCGGCGCTCGTAACGGCGGATGGACTCGACACGCCGTGGCGAATGACGGCGACGCGGGTGCGCTGAAAGTGGTCGGGGCGAGAGGATTTGAACCTCCGACCCCTTCGTCCCGAACGAAGTGCGCTACCAGGCTGCGCCACGCCCCGACCGCGGGAGGCGCATCTTACAGCATGTCCCAGGGGTCTTCAATCGGGCCTGATCGGCCCCCGGAACCGCTCGAAACCGCTTGCCGAAACGCTCTCCAGACGCGTTACTATCACTGACATGAAATACGTGACAAGCGTCGTTATCGGCATGCTCCTCGCGGCACAGGCCGACGCCGGTATCGAAGATGAGGTGCGGTGCCGGGAAATCGGCTTCAGCCACGCCGCCGAGTGGCAGGACCTGGAATCGTTCCGCGGCTATATCGACGCCGACGCGCGGTTTGTCTCCAACACCGTGCTGCGTGGCATCGACGACATCGCCGCGGCATGGACCGTGTTCTTCACGGCTGGCGGACCGAAGATAAAGTGGCGACCGAAGATCGTCGAGGTCCTGCAGAACGGCACGCTGGCGCTGTCGCGAGGCCCTTACCGCGTCCTGACGACAGACGAGGACGGTAATGTCACCGCGCAATGGGGCACGTTCAATTCCGTGTGGCGACTCAATGCCGACGGTGAATGGCGGGTCGTCTTCGATGCGGGCAACCCGGCCGCGGCGCCGCCGGGCGATGACGAGCGTGCGCTGCTCGATGCCGAGGACGAGTGCCCCTGACGCACCCGCATGAAAAAAGAATTCCGGAGCAAGCTGCCGAACGTCGGCACGACGATTTTCACGGTCATGAGTCAGCTGGCCGCCGACACCGGTGCCATTAACCTGTCACAGGGATTCCCGGGTTTCGAGCCGCCGGCGGCATTGACGGACAGGATTCGCCGGCACCTCGAACACGGCGGCAACCAGTACGCCCCCATGCCGGGAATCCCCGCGCTGCGCGAGGTGATTGCGGACAAGTACCGGCGTTTCCAGGGCTGTGACACGAATCCCGAGACGGAGATAACGATCTGCACGGGCGCGACGGAGGGCCTGTTCAGCGCCATCACGGCCTGCGTTGCGCCCGGCGATGCAGTGATCGTCCTGGATCCTGCCTACGATGCGTACGAACCGGCCGCCAGCCTTGCCGGCGCAAACACGCGCCATGTGCCCCTGCGAATTGACGAGAAGACCGGCGACTTCGTCCCCGACTGGCAAAGAATCCGCGACGCAATCGACGGGCGCACGCGCCTGCTGATCCTCAACTTTCCCCATAACCCGACGGGTGCGACGCTGTCCCGGGGCGATCTCGATACGCTGGCCGAAATCGTCCGCGACACGGATTGCCTGCTGTTGTCCGACGAGGTCTACGAGCACATCGTGTTTGACGGCCAGCGGCATCACAGCCTGCTGAGCCACGACGAACTGCGCGAGCGCGCGTTCGTCGTCTCCTCGTTCGGCAAGACCGTGCACGCGACCGGATGGAAAGTTGGCTGGTGTGTGGCTCCGTCTCGGCTAACGACGGAATTTCGCAAGATCCACCAGTTCACGACCTTTGCCGTGAGCACGCCGATGCAACTCGGCCTCGCGGACTTCTTCTCGGCGAATTCAGGCTGGTACGATGCGCTGCCTGATTTCTATGAGCAAAAGCGGGACCACTTCTGCCGCCTGCTCGCTGCATCGCGGTTTCGCTTGCGGCCCGCGCGCAGCACGTTCTTCCAGATTCTCGATTACGGCGACATCACCGACGCGCCGGACACGGACCTCGCGCAGCGTTGGACCCGTGACATCGGCGTCGCGTCGATCCCGCTGTCGGTGTTCTGCGAGCCGCCGTTCACCGGCACGCGGCTGCGTTTCTGTTTTGCCAAGGACGACGCGACGCTTGCCGAGGCGGCGGCGCGGCTCAGCAAACTCTAGGAACCGGCGGTTCGCTCACGCACTGCCGAGCTGGAAGGCGATCAGTGCGCCGCCGTAACCGATCGCCGTCATGTAGACCCAGGCGAATACCGGCCAGCGCCACGTGTTGGTCTCCCGGCGAATGATCGCGAGCGTCGCCGCGCATTGCAGGCAACACGCGTAGAAGATCAGCAGCCCGACCACCATCGGCAGGGTGAAAACCTTGCTGCCATCCGGCCACGTCGCCGACTTCAATCGACCCGACAGCGTTCCCTCGTCTGCCTCGTCACCCACAGCGTACACGGTACCCAGTACGGCGATGACGACCTCGCGTGCCGGGAATCCCGCAATGACGGCCGATGAGACCCGCCAGTCCCAGCCGAGTGGTTCGAAAACCGGCTCGACTACCTTGCCCGCCCGCCCGAGCCAGCTCTGCTCCATCTGCAGCGCCGCGGCGGTATTTTCATCGATACCGCCAGGCAATTCCTCGGCCCGCGGGAAATACGCAAGCGCCCAGATGATTACGGCGACGGCAAAGATCACGGTGCCGGCCCGGCGCAGGAACACCTTGGCGCGGCCGAGCAGCTGAATACCGACCGTTTGCAGATTGGGTCGGCGGAATTCGGGCAGCATCAGGGCAAACGGCGGTTTCGGACCGCGCAGCGCCGTCTGGCGCATGAGCAACGCGGTCAGGATGCCCATCAGGATGCCAAAGAGGTACAGCCCGAAAAGAACGAGCCCCTGCAGGTTCAGAAAACCGACCCGGGTCGTTGGTACGAACGCGGCGATGAGCAGCGCATAAACGGGCAGGCGCGCGGAACAGGTCATGAACGGCGCCGCCAGGATCGTCGCGATACGGTCGCGGCGATTCGGTATCACGCGCGTCGCCATGATGCCGGGGACCGCGCAGGCGAAACTCGAGATCATCGGGATGATCGACTGGCCCGACAGGCCGACCGAGCGCATGGTGCGATCCATCAGGTAGGCGGCACGCGCGAGGTACCCGGAATCCTCGAGCAGGATGATGAACAGGAAGAGGATGAGTATCTGCGGCAGAAAGATGACGACACTGCCCACACCGGCGATCACGCCGTCTGCAATAAGGCTGGAAAAGGCATTGTCGCCGAGCACCTCGAACACGCTCGATCCGAGGGCCGATGTCGCCGCATCGATCACATCCATGACCGGTGTCGCCCAGGCGAACACGGCCTGGAAGACAATTGCCATGACCACAAACAGACCGATCGTACCCGGGACCGGCCGGTTCAGGAATGCCGTAATCCGCGACCGCCAGGTTACGAAAGCCGGCGCGGACTTCTGCACCTTGTCGAGCACGTCGCGCACCCAGGCGTAACGCACGCGGGCGTCCCGGGCGATCGGTGGGTCCGAGCCGAACAGCGCTTCCCGCGTCGCGTCGAGACTCGCAACCGCCTGTTCGTCGAGTTTGGCGACGATGGACCGGTTGGCGTCGATCGGGCCGTCGAGCAACAGGCGCTCCAGCTCGGCGAAGCGCAAAGGCTCTTTTGCATCCTGCGCAAGCGCTTCGGCCGCCGCCGTCAACTCAGGCCAGAGGCGAACCCGCCGCGGCGGAGCCAGATCGCGGATTCCGGTGAGTGCTTGCCGCAGCATGTCGAGACCCGCGCCCGTGGTGGCCACCACCGGGTAGACCGGCACGCCGAGCAGCGCACTCAGCTCCGCCGTATCGATCTGGATGCCACTTTTTTCCGCCGCGTCGGTCATCGTCAGTGCGACGACGGTGGGCAACTCCAGTTCGGTCAGCTGCTGCACGAGGAACAGGCCCTGGTACAGATTGGTCGCATCGAGTATGGCAAGAATACCCTGGGGCGCCGGTGTCCCTTCCATGCGACCGAAGATGACGTCGACGGCGATGTGCTCCTCGAGCGAATGCGCGCTCAAGGAATGGGTGCCCGGCAGGTCGATCAGCTCGATTGTTTTGTCGTCCGCGCGCAGGTAGCCGATGTGTCGCTCGACCGTGACCCCCGGGTAATTGCCGATCCGTTGCTTGAGCCCGGTCAGGCGGTTGAACAGCGTGCTCTTGCCGGAATTGGGATTGCCGACAACCGCTACCCTCGCATCGGCGCGATTCGCTACGGTTATCTGGTTGGCGGGAACGCGTATTTCTGCGGACTTAGTCACCAGCCCCAACAGGTGAAACGTGGAAGTGTCGCGCGTGCTCCTGCCGCAGGGAGATGCCGCAACCGAACAGCCGGAACTCGATCGGGTCGCCGCCAATGGCCGCGCTCGCGTGTTCCACCTCCGCGCCCTCGACGAGGCCGAGCACCATGAGCCGCTGGATCTGCGGGTCCATGGCATCGATGGCCTTGATGACGGCCTTCTGGCCGCGCTTTAAGCTTGCGAGTGTACTGCCGTTGACTGCCATAGCTGCCTGCTCGGTCCCGAAGATGCCGGCTCCTTCCGGAGATTGGCACAAATGATAATGATTCGCATTACGAACCGCAATAGGCAGATTTACGGATGGTCGGTCAGCGCGTTCAGTCTGCGTTCATTGACCCGCGGCTAGGGTGATTGCAAAACCAACCGCGAGGAATGCGTCATGAGAAACGCCAGCCAGCGCCTGCTGCATACTGCCGCGGCCGCCATCGTGGCCATCGGAGTCGCCGTGGCCCCGACAGGCACGGCCCGAGCGAACACACCAACCATCCAGCTCTTTCCGACGACCGTCGTCGAGGATTTGAGGCAGACCGGCAACGTCGCCCGGGACATGGAGACCGGCCTGCAGGAAGTTATCAGCCGCCTCGACCAGCAGCAGGAACTGTACCTTGAAAGCAAGTGCGACGGCGCCGATAACGATCCGGGCTGCCAGCGACTCGCCCGCCAGATCGGCGCAACCTACCTCGAGATGCTGACGATCATGGAAGAGCGCTTGCCGGACATGGAGCACACCGTGAACAACACGCGTCGCAGCCTCGAGAAAGGACTGCGCAATGAACTCGGCAGGAAGATGACGCCATGGACGCTCCAGGAAACGCTGATCGGGAACCAGCCGGGCGCAAGCCAGCCCAAGGCCTCGCCCACCCTGCGCGGCCGCTCCGGCATGCGCCTGTCCGAGCGCTTCAAACAGTATTACCAGCTGGTCGCCACGTCCGGCGCCAAAGGTGACCAGTCTCTTGCGGTGCTGGCGTCGGACATCTACCTCGACATGGAGGAGACCAGCGTGCTGATTCAGCGCACCCGGCAGGAAATTGCCCGCGCAACCCTCATGGAACAACTCAACCAGTCCTTCGGCATCATCACGCCCGAAATGATCGAGGTCGTCGGTGGGGTCAAGTCGATTCTCTTCGGTGACGCCGACAGCGCCCCGCTCGTCGCCGGTCCGCCGCCGGGCGGCGTCGAACAGGCGTACCGGAGTCCGCTGGAACAATAAGGGAGACCACCGTGTACAAGTACTTTGCGATCATCCTCGCTACCGCCATTCTCGGCTCCTGCGCGTCCAACGCGCCCGAGTGTGTCGGCCCGCAGACGAAGAACCTGGCCTCCGCCATCGATGCGGCTGAAACGTCGCTGATCAACGGTTGCCACGCGCACTTCGACCGCTACTACGACGACCTGCTCGGGGTTGCCGAGGGCGACCCGAAGCCCGAAAACAAACGCGCCTTCAGCGAATTCCTCGTCTGGTCCACGGACCAGGGACTGCTGAGCAACCGCCAGGCGCAGGAGTATTACAACCGCTATTTCAACGTCAAGTTCATGTCCCTCAAAGGCGACTACAACAACTGTTCGCAGACCTGCCCGAACAAGCAGAAAGTCCTTTTCGACATGGAACGGGAGTTGTCGGACAAGGAACGCGGCCTGCTGCGGGTAAGCCTCGACAACGAGGGCTATTACCGCGCCGACCAGCTGTTCCAGGAAGTCGAACTGGTGCTCGAGGCGACGTGCACGGCCTGCGCCGCGGGACGCTAGGCGACGGGCAGGACCATGAGCCGCACACTGGTCTTTCTCAAAGCGATGGCGACCGGCGCCCTTGGCACGCTCATCGGCGGTGCCGCGGCACTCTATGTTCTCAGCCGCATGCAGATCATTCATTTCGCCGCCTCGCCGATCAGCAGCCCGGGTGACTGGCTGCACTGGGCGTACACCAACCTCGGGATGTCGATTCCCGTGTTCGCGGCCCTGTTGCTGGCCTACTTCGTGACGCTGGGACGGCTGCGCAACGCGCTGCAGCAGTCGCGACCGATCAACCAGGTGGTGCAACTCGACCACCTGACCGACATCTGGACGACGCTGTTCTTCGGCACCGGCGTCATCTGGACCGCCATCGGCATGCGCAGCGCGCTGATCTTCGCGCTCGGCGACCGCGATGCGGCGCTCGCCGAGGGCGCATTCGCCATGCTCGAACGCATGATCGACGGGGGCATTCTGCTGGCCCTGTCGACGACAATCTTTGGCGGTATCGGCGGCTACCTGATGCGCGTGTACAAGACGATAACCCTCGGCGCGCGGCTGCAACAGCAATACGACAGGGCCGCCCGCGCCGACACGTCCGAGATGCGGCAAAGCCTACGGCGCATCGAGGAGCACCTGCGCGGAGACGCGGCATGAGCCGCTCACCCCTCGCCTATCCGCTCG
>JARRMH010000016.1:0-14196 GCA_037386205.1 Woeseiaceae bacterium
CAACACGCTGTTCGGCGGGCGCTTCACCTCGATGCTGATGACCGCACTCAGGGTCGAGGGCGGGCTGACGTACTCCGCCTACTCGGTCGTCGACCAGCTGTCCGCGCCGGGTGCCGTTACCATCCGCTCCTACACGGAAACGAGCCGTACGACCGAGGCGATCGACGTCGCGATAGAAGAGCTCGATCGACTGCACCGGCGTGGCGTGGATGAGGAGATGCTCGCCTCGGCGCGCAATTACATCATGGGGCAATACCCGCCGACGCTCGAAACCTCGATGGCCGTCGCCGCAACGCTTGCGTTTCTCGAGCAGCACGGTCTCGATCGCACTTACATCGACGACTATGGAACGGCGCTGACAGCGGCGACACCGGCGAGCGTGCAGGACGTGATTAACGAGGTCTACCCGCTCCCGGAGAATCTTGCACTGGTCATGATCGGCGATGCCGAAGCCATCCGTGACGACATCGCGAGGTACGGCCCGGTGACCGAGGTGGCGATCACCGAGCCGGGTTTCAGGCCTCAGAAGTAGACCCGGAACCCGAGACCGAGAGCTTTGTCGTCTTCATCGAAGTCGAGCGCCAACCCGGCGGCAAAAACGTTCGAGAAGTTGTACAGCAAGCCGGTGCCGAAACCCGTGCTGTCAGCGCCGTCGCCTAAATCGACATAGTGGAGGCTGCCGTTCAGTTCGAAGCGATCCCCGATCATGCCACGGATACCGATTTCGGCCCCATAGCCGTTTTCATCTTCCGATCCGAACCCGCTCGCCGACGCTTCGGCTCTTTCGAACGAGAGCAACCCATAGAAATCGACATTGTTGTTCAGCGGTACATGGTAGCCTGCGCCAATCGACAGCTGGTCCAGCTCGAGCCCGAAGTCGAAGTCGGCGCTCGAATAGCCGCCGGCAACAAACCAATGATCCGTCAACTCGATGGAACCGCCGACGAAATAGCCGTCGCCATCGACATCGAAGCCGCTGAACAGGCCGTCGATATCGATTTCCTGGTAGCCCGCCTGGAAGTAGTTGTAATTGAAGTCGGCCGCGAACGACGGTACCGCAAACAGCAACACTCCCAGTCCAAATATCTTCTTCAGCATATCCCTACTCCTGCGGGCGGTGACGCCCGTCGTTGTGCGTAGTTCCGCATTCTCCGCGGCACCAATGAACGCCGCATGAACGGCTATTTGCCGATGCAGAACTCGGAAAAAATCCTGCCGAGCAGGTCATCGGCGGTCACGGCACCCGTGATCGCACCGAGCGCCTGTTGTGCGAGACGCAGCTCCTCGGCCAGCAATTCTCCCGCCCGGTGTTCCTCGAGCGCCTTGCGGCCGGTCGCAAAATGACCGACTGCCTGGTCGAGCGCTCGGACATGACGCCTGCGTGCCGTGAACGTGCCCTCACCTTCATAACCGGCCAGTTCGCGGATGCACCGGCGCAGCGCATCCAGACCCTGCCCGGTTTCTCCCGATAACCCGGCCGGTCGCCGGTCAGGTCGACCTTGTTGTGGACGACGGTCACGGGCACGTCCCTCGGCAGGTCTTCGCTGGTCCCCTCCTCATCGTCGGTGGCATCCCGGATCCAGAGGATCGCATCGGCACTCGCGAGCGCTTCGCGGGCACGACGGATACCTTCAGCCTCGATTCGATCCGGATCGTCGCGCAACCCCGCGGTGTCGACGAGTTCCACGGCCAGGCCGTCGACGTCGATCTGCTCGCGCAATATGTCGCGGGTCGTTCCGGCGACCTCGGTGACGATCGCGGCATCCTGGCCGCTGAGCAGATTGAGGAGACTGGACTTGCCGACGTTGGGCTTGCCGACGATGACGATGCGAAATCCGTCACGCAACACCCTGCCCTGCCCGGCGTCCGCGAGCAGTTCTGAGAACGCAGCGTCGCAGGCATCGAGGCGCTGCATCAAGACGTCATCCTCCAGGAAGTCGATTTCCTCCTCGGGGAAGTCGATTGCCGCCTCGACGTGCAGACGCAGGCGTACGAGCAGTTCGGCAAGCACGTCCACCCGGCGCGAGAACTCGCCGGAAAGGGAGCGCAACGCGGCGCGGGCCGCTCGTTCCGTGCCGCTGGCGATGAGGTCGGCGACCGCCTCGGCCTGGGCCAGGTCGAGCTTGCCGTTGAGAAACGCCCGTTTCGAGAATTCGCCCGGCTCCGCGCGCCGGGCGCCGCTCGCAAGCAGCGCGTCGACGATCATGCTCACCACGACCGGTCCGCCGTGGCCGTGCAGTTCGAGTACGGACTCGCCGGTGAACGAGGCGGGCGCGGGAAAATAGAGCGCGAGGCCCCTGTCGATGACGGCCCCGGCGGCGTCACGGAACGATTTCAGCGTCGCCGTGCGGGGTTCGGGCAGGCTGCCGAGCAGCTTGCGCGCGATGGCTTCGACCGCCGGGCCCGAGACCCGGATGACGCAGACGCCCCCGATGCCGGGCGGCGTTGCGGGAGCGACGATCGTGTCGGCGCTCATGTCAGGCCTGCTTCTTGCCGCCTTTCTGTGCCTTGGCTTCTGCTTCGACGACGCGATTGATCTGCCATTGCTGGGCGATCGAAAGCAGGGTGTTGGTCACCCAGTAAAGGACGAGACCCGAGGGGAAGAAAGCGAAGAACACCGTGAACATGATCGGCATGATCTGCATGACCTTCGCCTGGACCGGGTCGGTCGGGGCCGGGTTCAGCTTCTGTTGCACGAGCATCGCGCCGCCCATGATCAGCGGCAGGATGAAGTACGGATCGCGCGTTGAGAGGTCGTTGATCCACAGCGCGAACGGCGCCTGGCGCATCTCGACGCTTTCGAGCAGGACCCAGTAGAACGCGAGGAAGAACGGCATCTGGATCAGGATCGGCAGGCAGCCGGCGGCGGGGTTGACCTTTTCGCGCTTGTAGAGATCCATCATCGCCTGGCTGAGCGCCGGCTTGTCGTCCTTGTAGCGATCCTGCAAGGCCTTGAGTCGCGGCTGGATCTGCCGCATTTTCGCCATCGAGCGGCCCGAAGCCTCGGTCAGCTTGTAGAACGCGAGCTTGATCAGGAACGTCACGACGATGATGGCCACGCCCCAGTTATGGGCGTACTTGTGGACCAGGCTGAGCAACCAGAACAGGGGCTGCGAGATAATCGTCAGCCAGCCGTAGTCGACCGTCAGCTTCAGGCTCTCGTCGATCTCTTCGAGCTGTGCCTGCAGTTTGGGGCCGACGAATAGCGTGGTGGGCAGGGTCGCGGCACTGCCGGGAGGCACCTCGACCAGGCTGCGACGAATAGCGCTGCTCGTGGCTACGTCACCCTGAACGGCAACCTGGTACTTGTAATCGATGTCCGACGGCGGGATCACCGCGCGGACGAAATGATGCTGGATGGACCCGAACCAACCCTGCTGCGCGGTGAAGTCAACCGGCCCGTCTTCCAGCAGGTCGTCCCGTTTCAGTTTCTCGGACTTCTCGCCGTTATAGACGATCGGTCCGGTGAAGGAATACGAATCGACGTCGAACATCGAGCGCGGGTGCTCTTCGGAGCGTCGCTTGATGCGCACGTACTCCGCGCCCCGCCACTCGACGTCGGAACCGTTGCTGATGACCTGCTCGAGGTTGATGTGGTAGCTGCCGCGGTAGAAGTGATAGCGTTTTTCCACGGCGATGCCGCTTGGGTCGCTCCAGGTCAGCTTGACGACGACTTCGTCGGCATCGCCCAGTTCATAGGCTGACTGGTCGCTGGCGAAGGTTGCGAGGTGCGTTGCCTCGGCGGCGTCGCTTGCCGCGCGCACGCCCGATTCGATCAGGGCGAAGTTGGAGCCACCCGTATCGAGGAGCTGCACGAGCTGCGGGGGGTCTTTCTCGATCGGGTACTTCTTCAGCGTGGCACCCTGCAGCGTCCCGCCGAGGGTACTGATCGTAATGTCGAAGACATCGGTGCTCACCGTGATCAGTTCGGCTGCCGACGGGATGTCACCCGCGGCGTCGGGCACCGGTGCTTGCGGCATGTCGGTTGCCGCAGCCTCGATCGTGGGAAGGTCGTCGCCGGCTACAGCCGGCATGTCGGCCGTGTCGCCGGTTGCCGCGATCTCGGTCGGCGCCGGGGCGACCGGCGGCGGTGCATAGTCGCGTTGCCAGGCCTGCCAGGTTGTCCAGCCCATAAACAGGAATAACGCCCAGACGAGGAGACGCTGATTATCCATTCGCCTGCAGCTCCCGGGTCGTTGCCGCGGCGCATCGCTGCCAGTGGCGCTCGAGGCTGGCGGCGATCTCGACGTTGCTCGCAGAACCTGTGGCCGGCCCGTTTATTACCACCAGATCGAGACCCGAGAGGCGGTCGTTCTGCTGGCGAAAAGACTCGCGAATGATGCGTTTGATGCGGTTGCGTGCCACGGCGCGTCGGCAATGCTTTTTCGATATGGCCAGGCCGAGCCTGGCTCGCGGCGAATTGTTGGGGCGGCAGAGCACGGTGAAAAGCTTATCGCGGCTTCTTGTTGCTTGTTTGAATACGCGGCCGAAATCGGCCGCATCGAGTAGCCGGTTGTCCTTGCTGAAGCGGTTGCCAGCGCGGCTCGTCAAATTTAGGACTTGGATGCGCCGTCGCAACGGACGCAGAGTGGCTTATGGCGTCAGCCGCGCACGGCCCTTGGCCCGGCGACGTTTCAGAATGAGGCGCCCCGCCTTGGTCGACATACGGGCACGGAAGCCGTGCGTGCGTGCACGCTTGATCTTGCTGGGCTGGTAAGTGCGTTTCATGGCCTTTCCCGGGGCCCCTTGACCGGGCCGGATTGCAGTTCAAAAAACGGCCCTCGAGAGGCCGGGTTCTAGGAAGGGCGGGAAGAGTACGCAGAAGGCCAGACAGTGTCAATAGAGCGGTGGAAACACAGGAATTTCGGCTCCCCTCGACCTGTGGATAACCGCATCTGGCGGCACCAGAAGATACGGTATAGACTGCGCGGTCCGCCTTCTTCGTAATGTCTGCGCCGTTAGTTGTGATCCCGGGGAAATCCTTGCCTGCCGAATCGACGCTCTGGAACCAGTGCACCCGTGTCCTGCAGGCGGAGTTGCCCGAGCAACAGTTCAATACCTGGATTCGCCCCTTGCAGGCCATCGATGAGGGGTCGGTGCTGCGCCTGCTCGCCCCCAACCGGTTCGTGATCGACTGGGTGCAACAACACTATCTGGAACGCATCCTCGAGGTCGTCGACGATTCCGAGACGAACACCGAGGTCATCGTCGAGGTCGGCTCGCGCGACGCCCCGGCCGCGATGCCATTACGGAAATCCGGCGCCGAGCCGGTCGCGACGAAGACGCGGGCACGGGTCGTGCCCCGCCTGAACCCTGTGTTTACGTTCGAGAATTTCGTCGAGGGCAAGAGCAACCAGCTGGCGCGTGCTGCGGCCACCCAGGTTGGCGAAAACCCCGGCCAGTCGTACAACCCGCTGTTCATTTATGGCGGCGTCGGCCTCGGCAAAACCCACCTGATGCACGCGATCGGCAACGCGATGCTTGAAAACGACCCGGATTCACGGGTCAGCTACGTCCACTCCGAGCGGTTCGTGAGCGACATGGTCAAGGGGCTCCAGCACAACAAGATCGCCGAGTTCAAACGCGCGTATCGGTCGCTCGACGCCTTGCTGATCGACGATATCCAGTTTTTCGCCGGCAAGGAGCGCTCACAGGAGGAGTTTTTTCACACGTTCAACGCACTGCTCGAGGGACAACGCCAGATTATCCTGACCTGCGACCGCTACCCGAAGGAAGTCAACGGGCTGGAAGAGCGACTGAAGTCGCGTTTTGGTTGGGGGCTCACGGTGGCGATCGAGCCGCCCGAACTCGAGACGTCCGTGGCCATCCTGATCAGCAAGGCCGATGCCGAAGGCGTCGAGCTGCCGGACGAAGTTGCGTTTTTCATTGCCAAGCGGATTCGATCGAATGTGCGGGAACTCGAAGGTGCGTTGCGAAGGGTCATCGCCAACTACCGATTTACAGGGCGACCGATTGACCTCGATTTCGCCAAGGAGGCGTTGCGGGATCTCCTGGCGCTGCAGGAACGGCTTGTATCGATCGAGAACATTCAGAAGACGGTCGCGGATTACTTTAAGATTCGCGTCGGGGATCTACTTTCCAAGAAACGGAGTCGGTCAATTGCGCGACCACGACAGATTGCCATGGCGCTGGCGAAAGAACTCACCAACCACAGCCTGCCGGAAATCGGCGATGCGTTTGGTGGCAGGGACCATACAACGGTTCTGCACGGTTGCCGGCGCATCGAGTCGCTTCGGGAGACCGAAAAGCGGGTTGACGAAGACTACGTAAACCTGTTGAGAACGCTGACAGGATGATGTGGATAATTGGTGGATAAGAGAATTGTTGATTTTTATCCACAGGGTACGCACAGGGGCCCGACCAGAAGTGCGCCCGGTTTCAGGGCGAATATTTTGTTTTAACTTATTGAAAAATAAGCGGTAAATTTAGTTATACACAGATACAGGCTGCCCCAATAACAACAACAAATATATATATTCCAATATTTATTAACAGGTGAAAAGTATGAAGTTTAGCGCTTCGCGGGAAGCATTGCTGAAGCCTCTCCAGGCCGTGATCGGTGTCGTCGAGCGCCGGCAGACCATGCCGATTCTTTCGAACGTGTTGCTGGTCGCAAAGGATGGGCAGCTGGCCGTGACGGCGACGGATCTCGAGGTCGAGCTGGTCGCGCAGGCTGATGTGGAACTGCAGGCGGGTGGCGAAATAACGGTATCGGGCCGGAAGTTTCTCGATATTTGCCGGGCGCTGCCGGAGGGCACGACGGTGCAGGTCAGCGCCAGCGGGGAAAAACTCGGGGTTCGCGCCGGACGCAGTCGATTCAACCTGGCGACCTTGCCAGCGGCGGAATTTCCGGTCGTGGAGGATATCAAGGCCGGACAGTCCATCGGGGTAAAACAGGAGGTCCTGGGACGACTGTTCGAGAAGACGCACTTTTCGATGGCGCAGCAGGACGTTCGCTATTACCTGAACGGGCTGTTACTCGAAACCGCAGGGAGTCGGCTGCGAGCAGTCGCGACCGATGGCCACCGGCTGGCGATGTGCCAGGCCAGCGTGGAGGGGCAAGTCGATGAACAACAGGTGATCGTGCCGCGCAAGGGAGTACTGGAGCTGCAGCGACTGATGGGTGGCGAGGGGGATCTCGAGATTGAGCTCGGAGCCAACCATATCCGGATACAGCTCGATGGCATCCGGTTTACGTCCAAGCTGATCGACGGGCGTTTTCCGGAATACGAGCGGGTTATTCCGAAGCAGTCAAGCAATGAACTCAAGGCGGACAGGGTCTCGTTCCAGGGGGCATTGCAGCGTACCGCGATCCTGTCGAACGAGAAATACAGGGGAATCCGACTCGTGATTCGTGACAGCGGCGTTATTCTGCAGGCCCATAACCCGGAACAGGAAGAGGCCGAGGAGGAGCTGGAGGTCGAATACAACGGCGAAGATATCGAGATCGGCTTTAACGTGAACTACCTGCTGGACGCGCTGGGAGCGGTGGACGGGGATGAAGTGACCTTGTCGGTGCAGGACAGCAATTCGAGCTGCCTGATTCGGCAGCCAGGCAGTGATGATTGCACCTTCGTTGTCATGCCGATGCGCCTGTAGTCGTGAGCGCAGCAGGTCGGTGTATCGGTGATCCGGCGCTTTACAGCGAGTAACTTTCGGTGCCTCGAAAACGCTGAGCTAGAGCTCGGGCAACGGTTTAACCTGATCGTCGGTGAGAACGCCTCCGGGAAGACGAGTATCCTGGAGGCGTTGGCGTATCTGGGCCGGGGAAAATCATTTCGGGGTGCAAGCACGCCCGACCTGGTCCGGCACGGCGAGCGGGCGTTCGTACTTTTTGGCGAGGTGCAAAAAGGGGGCGTAAGGCACGCGCTCGGCGTCCGGAACAGCGCCAGCGGGCTCGAGGTGAGAGTCGATGGTAGCGGAGAAGGCGGCGTAGCGGCACTGGCGGATGCGCTGCCGCTGCAGGTCATCGATCCCGAGGTGCATAACCTTGTCGCCGGGGGGCCGGACGAGCGCCGGCGCTTCCTGGACTGGGTGGCGTTCCACGTGGAACATGAGCACTTGATGATCTGGCGGCGCTTCCGCCGGGCGTTGAAGCAACGCAACGCGGCACTGAAGGCGCGAGCGGGGCAGGCCACGATCCGCAGCTGGGATACCGAATTCATCGAGGTCAGTCACGGATTGGATGCATCACGACGGCGGGCGCTCGCGGCAGCCGCGGATACACTGCGGCGCTACGGTAAGCGGCTGTTGCAAACGGACCTCGGTTTCGACTACGCCCAGGGCTGGAATCGGGAAAAGTCGCTGGCGACCGTGCTCGAGGAAGGTCTGGAACGGGACGTCCAGCAAGGGGTCACACAGCACGGTCCGCACCGCGCTGATCTAAAGATCACCTGTGATGAACGCCAGGCGCGCAAGCTCGTTTCGAGAGGACAGCAGAAGCTGCTTGCCAGTGCGATGATTCTCGCGGCTACGGCCACGGCGCAGGAAGCGGTGGGACAACCGCTGCTGCTGCTGCTCGATGATCCGGCGGCCGAGCTGGACGGGCAGGCGGTGTCGCGCCTGCTCGACGCGGTCATCGATCTCGGGTGCCAGGTGGTGGCAACAAGCCTCGAAAAAGAGGCGTTTCGACTGGCTGACGATGCCGTCGTGTTCCACGTGAAACACGGTGTCGTGGCAACCGCAGCAGCAGCGAAAAAAGCATCGCTTTAGCGTACGTTGAAGCCCCCGATTTGGTACAATGGATCGGTTATGCCAGAGGACCTTCGATGACCGATCAGAAAGAGTATACATCCAATAATATCAAGGTGTTAAAAGGCCTTGACGCCGTCCGGAAACGGCCCGGCATGTACATCGGCGACACCGATGACGGCACCGGATTGCACCACATGGTATTCGAGGTCGTCGACAACTCGATCGACGAAGCCCTCGCCGGCTATTGCGACACCATCACCGTGACCATTCATGCCGATGAGTCAGTCACCGTAAGCGATGACGGGCGTGGTATTCCGGTTGATCTGCACACGGACGAGGGTCGCTCCGCCGCGGAAGTCATCATGACCGTGCTGCACGCCGGCGGAAAGTTCGACGACAATTCCTACAAGGTCTCGGGCGGCCTGCACGGCGTCGGTGTTTCGGTCGTCAACGCCCTGTCCGAACACCTCACGCTGACGATTCATCGCGACGGCAAGATCTATCAGCAGGAGTATGTGCACGGCGAGCCGCAGGCCCCGCTCACAGTAGTTGGCGACACTGATCGCACCGGCACGACACTGCGCTTCAAGCCGAGCGCCGAAACATTTACGAACATCCACTTTCAGTACGACATCCTGGCCCGGCGCCTGCGCGAGCTGTCGTTCCTGAACTCGGGCGTCCGTATCCACCTGATCGACGAGCGTGAAAGCGACAAGGAGGACGTCTTTGAATACGACGGCGGTATCCGAGCGTTTGTCGAGCATCTGAACCGGAACAAGAACCCGGTTCATCCCACGGTGTTTCACTTCACGACCGACAAGGACGCGGTCGGCGTGGAGGTCGCCTTGCAGTGGAACGACGGTTACCAGGAGAGCATGTTCTGCTACACCAACAACATTCCCCAGCGCGACGGCGGCACCCACCTTGCCGGGTTTCGTTCCGCGTTGACGCGCACGCTAAACGCCTACATCGAAAGAGAGCTTTCGAATCGCAAGGACAAGTTCACACCGTCGGGAGATGATGCGCGCGAAGGCCTGACGGCCGTGTTGTCGGTGAAGGTCCCCGACCCGAAGTTTTCCTCGCAAACCAAGGATAAATTAGTTTCATCTGAAATTAAAGGCATCGTCGAGCAGTGCATGGCGCCGCGGCTCGAGGAGTTCCTGCTCGAAAACCCGCAGGAAGCCAAGGCCATCGTCTCGAAGATCATCGATGCCGCGAGGGCGCGTGACGCCGCGCGCAAGGCCCGCGAGATGACCCGCCGCAAAGGTGCACTCGATGTTGCCGGCCTGCCGGGCAAACTGGCCGATTGCCAGGAAAAAGACCCGGCGCTCTCCGAGTTGTTCCTCGTCGAGGGTGATTCGGCCGGCGGCTCGGCCAAGCAGGGCCGTGATCGTCGCACCCAGGCCATCCTGCCGCTCAAGGGCAAGATCCTGAACGTCGAGAAGGCCCGCTTCGACAAGATGCTGTCGTCGGCCGAAGTCGGGACCCTGATTACCGCGCTCGGCACCGGCATCGGGCGGGAAGACTTCGATCCCGACAAGCTGCGTTATCATCGCATCATCATCATGACCGACGCCGACGTCGACGGCTCCCACATCCGCACCCTGTTGTTGACCTTCTTCTACCGGCAGATGCCGGAGCTAATCGAGCGTGGCCATGTCTACATCGCGCAGCCACCGCTCTACAAGATCAAGCGCGGCAAGCAAGAAGTCTATGTAAAGGACGATACCGAGCTCGATGCTTACCTTCTGAACTCAGCCCTCGAGAACGCGGCGCTGCACGTCAACGCCGATGCGCCAGCGCTGTCGGGCGTCGGTCTCGAAACCCTGGCGAAGGAATACCTCGCCGTCGAAAACATCTTTGCGCGCCTTGCCAATCGCTATGATGAGGTTGTACTGCGCACGCTCAGCCGGCTGCCGAGAATTCCTGCGGAAGACATTGATGACCTCGATGCACTTGCCGCCTGGACGCAACAGCTAAGCGACGCCTTGCCCAAGCAAAGCGGCGATCGTGCCGGCAACAGCAGCGTCGGCCTGTATACGGCCGAACTCGAGCCTGGCGACGCAGACGGCGAGGGTGTCCGCATCGCGATTACCCGCATCCAGCACGGCCTCGCCACGACGCGATATCTGCCGCGGGAATTCTTCAGCAGCAACGAATACCGCCACATCATGGATCTTGCCGCCAAGCTGAACGACCTTCTCTCCGAGGGCGCATTCGTGAAGCGCGGTGAGCGGGAACAGCCGGTCGATAGTTTTTCGCAGGCCGTCGAGTGGCTGATGAGCGAAGCGCGTCGCGGCCAGAATATCCAGCGCTACAAGGGTCTTGGAGAAATGAACCCGGACCAGCTGTGGGATACTACCGTCAACCCGGAAACGCGGCGCCTGATGCAGGTGAAGATCGAGGACGCCGTCAAGGCCGACGAGATCTTCACGACGCTCATGGGCGATCACGTCGAGCCGCGCCGGGAGTTTATCGAGAGGACCGCGTTGACCGTCGAAAACCTGGATGTCTGAACCCGCGTCCGCCGGTGAATTTTTTTGCCCGGACCGGGTCTCAAATCTCGGCACTGGCATGACCGGGCGAAAAGCCGACACTACCTGTTAAATCACAAGGGGAGCAAAGTGAAGAACCTGCTGTTCGGCGCTATTGCGCTGTTTCTCGTGGCCTGTGGCCAGGAATCCAACAACGAGCCCGCGGAGCCCGCGGAATCAGTGGCCGCTGCCGAGACGACCGCACCCGTTTCGGGCATCGACCTCAGCGCCATGAATACGAGTGTCCGTCCTGGCGACGATTTTTTTGCCTACGTCAACGGCACCTGGGTCGAACAAACCGAGATGCCGGCCGACAAGGCGCGATATGGCGTGTTCGACAAGCTCCGCGACGAGTCGCAGGAGGCCGTCAAGGAGATAATAGAAGAGTCGGCCAATGGCGATTTTCCGAAGGGAACCGATGAGCAGAAGGTTGGCGATCTCTACAAGTCGTTCCTTGACTGGGAAACGCGCAATGCCCGCGGCATCGAACCGCTGCAGCCGGAGCTGGATCGAATCGCGGCTATCTCCGGCTACGATGATCTTGCCGTGTACTTCGCGGGCGCCGTCAAGCGGGGCCTGGATGCGCCGTTCGCCGCTCAGCAGCTGCCCGACTTTCTCGATCCCAACTACTACGCGATCCTGATCGCACACAGCGGACTCGGCCTGCCGGACCGCGAGTATTACTTCAAGGATGACGAAAAGTCTGAAGCCATCCGCCAGGCTTACGTCGAACATATCGCGAAGATGTTCGACCTTGCAGGCTTCGAAGGCGGCAGCGAAGCGGCCGATACCATCATGGCATTCGAAACGCGCCTTGCCGCAGAAAACATGAAAAAAGAGCAGCTCCGCGACTACGCCGGCAACTACAAAAAGTATTCGCTTGACGAGCTGCCCAACCTGATGCCCAATTTCAACTGGGACGGCTGGCTCGCCGAACTCGGCATAGAGGATCTTGACGAGATTGTCGTGTTCACGAGCGACTACATGAAAGCGCTCGACGGCATCATCACCGACACCGACCTCGACACCTGGAAGACCTACCTGACCTGGAGTGCCCTGAACCAGAGCGCCAGCCGCCTGACGCGGGCGCTCGATCAGCAAAATTTCGCGTTTTATGAACAGACGCTGCAGGGCGTCGAGGAGCAGCGTGCGGACTGGCGGCGTGCGACGCGCACCGTCGATTCGATTCTCGGCGAGGTCGTGGGGCGCGTGTACGTCAAGCGGCATTTCCCGCCCGAAGCGAAGGAGCGCATGCTCGAACTCGTCGGCAACCTGGTCAAGGCCTACGAGAAGAGCATCAAGGAACTCGACTGGATGACCGAAGAGACCAAGGCGCAGGCTCTCGACAAGCTGTCGAAGTTCACGCCGATGATCGGTTATCCCGATGAGTGGCGCGACTACTCGGCGCTCGAGATCGAGGCCGACGATCTTTACGGCAATATCGAGCGGGCGGCACAGGTCGAATTCAAGCGCGCCCTGGATCGCCAGGGTGGTCCGGTCGACCGCAAGGAATGGGGCATTAATCCGCAGACGGTCAATGCTTACTACAACCCCCCGATGAACCAGATTGTTTTCCCGGCGGCGATTCTGCAGCCGCCATTTTTCAACATGGAAGCCGACGATGCGGTGAACTACGGTGCCATCGGCGCCGTGATCGGCCACGAGATAGGCCATGGATTCGACGATAAGGGCAGCACCTTCGACGGTGACGGCGTGCTACGTAACTGGTGGACGGACACAGACCGCACGGAATTCGAAAAGCGCACGGGCGCCCTGATCGCGCAGTACGACGCGTTCAAGCCGTTCGAGGACCTGTCGGTCAATGGCGAATTCACCCAGGGCGAGAATATCGGCGACCTCGGCGGCATCACGATCGGCCTGCTGGCCTACAAGATGTCGCTCGATGGCGAGGAACCGCCCGTTATCGACGGTTTCACGGGCGTGCAGCGCGTATTCCTGGGCTTTGGACAGGTCTGGCGCGGCATTATCCGTGACGAGGAATTGCGCCGTCGCATCGCCACCGACCCGCACTCACCGGCCGTTTACCGCACCAACGGTCCCGTGCGCAATGTCCCGGAATGGTATGAGGCGTTCAACGTGCAGGAGAGCTATGCGCTGTACCTGCCGCCGGAACAGCGTGTGAAGATCTGGTAGCACGACAATCGATAACCTGGAAGAAGTGAGCGTCGTTCGCCGGTTCGAAAACCCCAGCGTGCTGATCATGGACGATTCGCGGTACATCATTGCCTACCTTCGCGACAGGCAGTGGCTGGTGCAGTACAAGCACCCGTGCCGGTTCTCAGAACAGGAGTCGGGCTACCGTCCGAACGACAAGCGCCGCTCGACGCGTGCTCTGTATGCCCAGCAGGACACCTTCCGGGGGTGTCCCGTCAAGACACTGTTTCCGATAACGCTCGAACAGGCAAAAGAACTGCTGACGATCGCAAAGGATCCGGGCGGCAGCAGCTAGACGCGGTCTTTCGCGTACGCTGCGCTGATCTCCCGCATCGTACCTTCGATCCAGTCCTGTACGATCAGGTTGGTTTCGCGGGGCGGGCGGCCTTGCGCGCTGATGGGCGGGCCGATGACGAAGCGGACCGTACCGGGCCGTTTCGCGAACTCGCGGCGCCGCCAGAAATCGCCGGCGTTGTGCGCGACCGGAACGATCGGGACGTCGGCTTCCTCGGCGAGCGCTGCACCGGATATCCCGTAGCGCCGGGTCTCGCCGGGAGGTACGCGTGTACCTTCCGGAAAGATCGTTACCCACAGGCCGCTGGCCAGCCGCTCCTTACCCTGCTGGATCACCTGCTTGACGGCCGCACTGCGGGCGCTGCGCTTGATCGCAATCGGCTGAAGGACCAGGCCGATAACCCAGCCGAAAATCGGCATGAACGTAATCTCCCGCTTGATCACCCAGCACGTGCGGGGAAACATGGTCACATGGCCG
>JARRMH010000017.1:0-27939 GCA_037386205.1 Woeseiaceae bacterium
CGTCTCCTACGATCCTGCGGCCATCGGGGATACGCCCGTGCAGCAGGCGAAGTTCGATACCCGCACCGTGCGCCCCGGCGAAGAAGTATGGGTTGTGGGCATCAAGAGCGACCACCAGCTCGTGCACCAGCAGAGCATCGTATCGTCGGTCGATCCGCTGTTGCTGCCGTTATCCCGGACGCTGCGTTTCCGTGATGCCAATATCGAAGGCATCTCGCTCGTGAACGCGCCGGGCGAGGTCGATGGTGTCATCGTCAACAAGCGCGGCGAAGTGCTGGCTACGTGGTCGAGTTTTTCCCTACAGACGGGGGGCGAAGCGGCGCAGTTCAATCGCGGGGTCGGTGCCGAAGTCGCGACCCAGTTCATCGATATCGTCCGCGAGGACAAGCCGTTCTACTCGCTCGAAGCGGAATTCGTCTATGCGCCGCTGTTCGCGGCGCGCAAGATGGGCGTCGATGAGGACTGGGTCGAGCGCCTGGAGAAGAACAACCCGGTGCGCCGGCGTGCGCTCAGTATCACGCGGCTGGTCGCGGGAACGCCGGCGGCCGAGTTGCTGCAGAATGGCGACATGGTGCTGGCCATCGATGGCGACGTGGTTACGTCCTTTCGTGATCTCGAGAATGCCGTGCAAAAACCCGAGGTCGACGTGACGGTGTGGCGCAACGGGGAGGTCCTGGAAATCCCGGTGCGCACGGCGGCACTCGACTTCAACGGCATCACGCGCGCCATCTCCTGGGCCGGCGCGTTGCTGCAGGATCCGCATCGGGCGATGGCGGCGCAGCGCGGCGTGTCGCGTGAGGGTGTGTACGTGGCGTATTTCAGTTACGGGTCGCCATCCACTCGCTACGGCCTGTGGGCCGGCCGCCGGGTCGTCGAAGTCAACGAGACGCCCACCCCCGATCTGCAGTCTTTCGTCGATGCGGTCAAGGACATCGAGCATCGCGACTCGGTTCGGCTGAAGACCGTTTCCTGGAACGGAACGGCCGATGTCATAACGCTCAAACTCGATACCCAGTACTGGCCTGCCTATGAGATCCGGAGGACGGACGACGGCTGGAGGCGATTCGATCTTGGTTCGTAGCTGCAATGTCGTGCCCGGACCGCTGCTCCTGGTCGGGGCCCTGTTGATCTGCGAGACGGCGACTGCAGAGGACCTTTACAAGTATCGCGGCGAGAACGGCGAGTGGATCTATGCGGACCGGCCACCGGCCGATGGGCGCGACGCTGAAGTTCGCAGCCGGGAGACGGTCCGGCCGGGGAACGTCTCCGTAACGCAGTCCCTCGGTGTCGCGGGCATCGAAATCACGGCGGCCAACACCTTCTATGCCCCCGTCGAGCTGGCGCTCATCTTCGACAGCATCGAGGGCGTCGAGTACCCACCGCCCGATGAGGACCGGCTCTGGGTGGTCCCGCCGCGGTCCACTCTCTCGCTGCTGACGCTGCCGTTGCTGGAGGGCGTCGATGTGCCGTCGGTCGAGTACCGTTACGTGTACCTCCCCGGGGATCCGACGGCAGAGCCGCAGCCCGGTGTCACGTACCGGCCGCCGTACGCGGTGGGCACGAGTCACGTCGTGACGCAGACGTACCCGGTATCCGATACGCACCGCACGCGCGACAGCATGTATGCCGTCGACTTCGGAATGCCCGTCGGGACCGACGTCGTCGCCGCACGCGCTGGCGTCGTCTTTGACGTCGCCGGCACCAACTTCAGGGGTGGGCCCGACGAGGAGCAGTATGCAGACCTCGCAAACCTCGTCCGAATCCTGCATGACGATGGAACATACGCGGTCTACGCGCATCTGAACTGGAACACGATTCGTGTGCGCCCTGGTGACCAGGTTGCCGCCGGAGAATACATTGCGGACTCGGGCAACACCGGCTTTTCGAGTGGACCGCATCTGCACTTCGCCGTGCAGCGCAACGTGGGAATGCGGGTCGAATCCCTTCCGGTCACGTTTCGCGGGGCCGGTGGCCAGGACGTGCGCCCGTCGACGGGGTCGCGCCTGACCGCGTATCCCTGAGTCGTGGGAGAGACTCTCTACGATTCGCTGTACACCTGGTCATTGCTGATTGCGCTGGTCGCGGCAGGATTCGGTGCCCTGCTGTGCGTTTACTTCCTTGCTGCACGTTTCTCGGGCCGCGCTGCCCGCCGCCAGCTCGCCCGGCTGGCCAACGTCGCGGGTTCGGTGGCGCTGATTGCGATGATTCTCTCGGTCACCGTGCACCTCGCATTCGGACACGCGCCGACATCGCCGGAACCGATGGGTGTCGTCGAATTCGCTTTGCAGCACAAAGCCTACTGGCTGGTCCTCGTCTGCGCCGTGCTGACCTTTCTGGGTCCGACGCTGGTCGAGGTTCGGCAATAGGCTCAGTCGTTCGGGACTCGACGGTACCAACGTGAACTGTCGGGGCAGGTGCAGGACAGCCCCGACACCAGGACTACTCGCCGGTCAATTGTTCCGCGAGTGCTTCCCACGTTGTTACCGGCAGCTCGCAATGCGTGCCCACGCAGCGGTAGGCGATGGTTTCGCCATCGGCCGCTTTGCGCTCAGCCAGTGCACCCGGGAGGGCCTCCTCGGCGGCCGGAATCGCGAACACGAGGCGACGCGGCGCGTAGACTTTTGCGGCGGAATCCCGCCAGCGCGCAATTTCGTCGGGTTCGCCGCGGATGACGACGATCTCCGGGTGCTCGAGGTACTCCTCGAGCGCACTCAGGAGGCTGACGTGCCCGTGCGGGTATTCCTGCATTGCCTGCCAGGCCGTCCGCAGGGTGCCTTCGGCCGCGTCGAGATAGCGGGTCTCGCCGAGCAGGAAGCCAAGGCGCTGCAGCGCAAACGCGGCGATACCGTTACCTGACGGGACGGACTCGTCGGCGAGCGGTTTGGACCGGTGAATCAGAGTCTCGTGATCGTCGGCAGTGAACCAGAAGCCCCCGCCGCGCGTGTCCGCAAAATGGTCGAGCATCAGGCCCGCAACCTGTTGCGCAAACGCAAGATGCGAACTGTCCCAACGCGCCTGCAACAACTCGAGGAGCGCATCGAGCAGGAATGCATGATCATCAAGGTAGGCATCGAACTTTGCCTGCCCATCCGTGAAACAGGCGAGCAGGCGGCCCTCCCTGAACAGGTTGGTGCGGATGAATTCGACAGCCCGCGCCGCGGCCTCGACGAGATCGGGCCGCTCCAGAGCGCGGCCGGCGATGGCGAGGCCGCGAATGGCGAGCGCATTCCACGACGTCAGTTGTTTTTCGTCCCGTGCCGGCGCTACGCGCCGTGCGCGCCGCGCCAGCAGGATCCTGCGCGCACGCTCGATGGCGGTCGTCTCGTCGTCATCAACCTGTTCGTGCACGGTCAGGTGCCAGCGTCCCTCGAAGTTCGCCGGCGTATCGAGCCCGAAACGACGCGCGAACACGTCGTAGTCGTCGCCGACCAGGTCGCGAACCTCGTCCGGATCCCAGAGGTAGTAAAGTCCCTCTTGTCCCTCGGAATCGGCGTCACGCGTGGCGTAGAAACCGCCGTTGGGGTCGCGCATGTCGGCGAGCAGCCAGTCGGCGGTCGCGTTCGCGGCCGCGCCGAACAGCGACTCACCGGTCGCGATCGCCGCCTGGGCGTAGATTGCGAGCAGCGGCCCATTGTCGTACAGCATCTTCTCGAAATGCGGAATCTGCCAGTACTGGTCGACAGAGTATCGATAGAACCCGCCACCGAGATGATCGAACAGGCCGCCTTCGGCCATGCGGGCCAGCGTCAATGCGGCCATGTACAGTGCCTCGACATCGGGCTTGGCATCATCAGCCGTACCGCACCAGTGCCGCAGCAGACGGTCGATGGTCGTCGGATGCGGAAACTTGGGGGCACCGCCGAAGCCGCCGTATTCGCGATCGAAACTGCCCGCGAGTACCTCTCGTACCTTGCCAAGCGGCTGGTCGTCGAGCACGATGTCGGCGCCCGCGGGGGCCGGCTCGAGCTGGGCAAAGACCTCGAGCATGCGCTCGCCCTGCGTGCGCACGTCGTCGCGATTTTCCGCGTAATGCGTGGCGACCTTGTCGAGCAGCGTCGTGAAGGCGGGCATGCCGTGGCGCTGCTCGTTCGGAAAATAGGTGCCGCCGAAGAACGGGCGGCGGTCGTCGCCGTCGAGGAACATCGTCAGGGGCCAGCCGCCCGGCCGCTGGGTGAGCAACTGGTGCGCCACCTGGTAGATCTTGTCGATGTCCGGGCGCTCCTCGCGATCGACCTTGATGTTGACGAACAGGTCATTCATGACCCTGGCCGTCGCTTCGTCCTCGAACGATTCGTGCGCCATTACGTGACACCAGTGGCAGGCCGAATAGCCGATGGAGAGCAGGACCGGCTTGCCGCTCTGTGATGCCAGTTCGAATGCTTCGTCGCACCACGGATACCAGTCGACCGGATTGTCGGCGTGCTGCAGGAGATAGGGACTGGTTTCTTTGGCGAGGCGATTGCTCATGGATTCCTCTATCATACCGGCTTCAGAAACGCCGAGCAGGAGCTCATGCTGACATACCCCGAGATCGACCCGGTAATTTTTTCCATCGGGTTCATCAAGATTCGCTGGTACGGCCTGATGTACGTATTCGGCTTCCTGGTGGGCTGGTGGCTGGCACGCCGCCGCTGTCGCCGGCCCGATTCGCCGATCACGCCGGAGCAGGTCGACGATCTCGTGTTCTACACGATGCTCGGCGTCATCGTCGGTGGCCGAATCGGCTATGCGCTCGTCTACGCGCCCGACCAGTTGTTCTCCGATCCGCTGTACCTGTTCAAGATCACCGAGGGCGGCATGTCGTTTCATGGCGGCCTGGCCGGCGTGCTCCTCGCCATGTGGCTCTTTGGCAGGAAGCTCGGACATTCAATGTGGCGCATGACCGACTTCATGGCGCCGTTCGTGCCGCTCGGAATCGCGTTCGGCCGTATCGGCAACTTCATCAACGGTGAGCTGTGGGGCAAACCCACCGACGTGCCGTGGGGGTTTCTCGTCAACGGCCAGGTCCTGCACCCCTCGCAACTTTACGAATCCGTGCTCGAGGGCTTCGCCCTGTTCGCTCGTCGAAGCCGCGCCCGTACATGGCCGTATCCGGCTTGTTCCTGCTCCTTTATGGCGTGTTCCGCTTTGCGGTCGAGTTCTTCCGCGTGCCGGACCTGCACCTCGGGTACCTGTTCCAGGGCTGGGTTACCATGGGGCAGGTGCTGAGCGTGCCGATGATTGTCGCCGGCGCTATCATGCTCGTGCTGGCGTATCGACGAGAAGGGAACACGGACTAAATGCAGCAATACCTCGACATGATGAGGCTCGTGCGTGACACGGGTGCGCGCAAGGAGGACCGGACCGGAACCGGGACGCTGAGCGTCTTCGGTCACCAGATGCGCTTCGACCTCGCGCAGGGTTTCCCGCTGGTCACGACCAAGAAGCTGCACCTGCGCTCGATCATCCACGAGCTGTTGTGGTTCCTGTCCGGCGACAGCAACATTCGCTATCTCAAAGACAACGGCGTGTCGATCTGGGACGAGTGGGCTGACGAGAACGGCGACCTCGGGCCCGTCTATGGCGTGCAGTGGCGCAGCTGGCCAGCCCCTGACGGACGCAAGATCGATCAGATCGCAGGAATCATGCAGCAGCTGAGGGAAAATCCGGACTCGCGTCGCATCATCCTCTCGGCCTGGAATGTCGCCGAGATCGACAACATGGCCCTGCCGCCGTGTCACTGCCTGTTCCAGTTCTACGTGGCCGACGGCAAGCTGTCCTGCCAGCTGTATCAGCGCAGCTGCGACATCTTCCTCGGCGTGCCCTTCAATATTGCGTCCTACGCATTGTTGACCCACATGCTCGCGCAACAGGCAAATCTGCACGTCGGCGAGTTCATCTGGACCGGCGGCGACTGCCACCTTTATCTCAATCATCTCGAGCAGGCCGACGAGCAGCTCTCGCGCGAGCCGTTGCCGCTGCCGACCCTCGCCATCAAGCGCCATCCGCCGAGTATCTTCGACTACCGTTTCGAAGACTTCGAGATTCTCAACTACGAGGCGCACCCGCACATCAAGGCCGCGGTCGCGGTCTGAGCCTGGGGTCGTGATCAGCCTCATCGTCGCCGCATCGGCGAATGGCGTGATTGGAGTGCAGGGCGGGTTGCCCTGGAAACTGAGCGATGACCTGCGACGATTCAGGCAGGTAACGATGGGCAAACCGATCATCATGGGCCGGAAGACCTGGGAGTCCATCGGCAAGCCGCTTCCCGGCCGGAAGAATATCGTCCTGACCCGCAGGCACGCTTTCGATGCGCCGGGCTGTGACGTCGTCGTGTCGAAGGACCAGGCCATCGCCGTTGCGGGTGCGGCCGACGAGATCATGATCATCGGCGGAAGCCAGGTGTACGACCTGTTCCTGCCGGACGCGGATCGCATCTACCTGACGCGCGTGCACGCCAGTGTTGCCGGCGATGCATTTTTTGCCACGCCCGACGCAGACGACTGGCAACTCGCGAGGGACGAGCGACACGAGGCCGACGAGTGCAACGAGTTCGATTACTCGTTCAGGCTCTACGAGCGGACAGGTCGTTCCTGACCGAGTCGATCGGCGGCAACCGGCGTACCGTCGCCTGCACGGCGGCATCGATATCGACGTCAGCGAGCGTGCTCGCATCCGCCGTAAACTCCTCGAGTAACGCTTTCTGCAGTTCGCCGCGCTGCTGGGCGGTCAGGTAGGGGATGTCTGCGTGGAACATGACCATCGAGTATCGCGGGATGAAACGCTCCGGCAGTCGTTGCTCGAGTTCGAACGCCAGCGCTTTCTGCAGTGCAAACCTGGGATCGCGCACCGTGTCCCGCATCTCGATGTAGTTGTCGAGCGCCATGTCCGCGATCGCGTTGGCGTTGGCGAGTTGCTCGGACTCGAAGCGGGCAAATACGCTGGCCCAGTCCGAGCCCAGGTCAGTGATGATCCGGTCGAGCAGCACGCAGTCCTCGAAGGCGAGGTTCATGCCCTGGCCGTGAAAGGGCACGATGGCGTGTGCGGCATCGCCGACGAGCAACACGTTGCCGCGATCGTGCCAGTGACGGCAGCGGACCGTGCCGAGGATGCCGAGCGGGTGGTCGAGCACGTCCTCGACGAGGTTGGGAATCAGCGCAGCCGCGTCCGGGAAATTCGTCTCGAAGAAACTCACGACCGCCTGCTCGTCGGTCAGTTGCTCGAAGCTGTTCTCCCCGGTGTTCGGCAGGAACAGCGTCAACGTGAAATCGCCGCCCGGGTTCGGCAGGGCGATCAGCATGAAGCCGCCGCGCGGCCAGATATGCAGCGCACCGGGATCCAGCTGAAACTGGCCGTCGGGACCGGCCGGGATCGCCAGCTCCTTGTAACCGTGAGACAGCAGGTTTTCGATGCCGCCGAATGTGCCGGTGCCATCGAAAGAACGTCGGATATTCGAGCCGGCGCCGTCGGCCGCAATCAGCGGGCTTGCCGCAACCTGGTAGAGCGTCCCGTCCCGCTCATCGCGGACGTGCACGTATTGGTCGGGCGCGTCATAGCCGATAGCGTTCTGCTCGAAGTTGAGATTGAGATTGTCGAGCTTGTCTGCCGCGCCCAGCAGGATCTGGTTCAGGCCCAGCCGGGTGACCGAATAGATCTCCTCGTCGCGCTGCTGGCCGTAGGGCAGGAACTCCGTGCGGCCGTCCTCACCGTGCACCATACGGCCGCGCATCGGCACGAGCAGGGGCTGGACGAGTGCGTCGATGCCGACCTGGCGGAGCGCATTGAGGCCGCGCGCAGCCAGGGCGAGGTTGATCGAACGTCCGGCCTCGGGATCCTCGATACGCGGATCCCGGAAACGTTCGTAGACTTCGACCTGGTAGCCGTGACGGGCGAGCATCAGTGCCATGAGTGTGCCGCACTGGCCCGCCCCGACGATATTGATGGTTTCCCTGGTCAAGGTTTCATGCCTGCAATGCCAGCGACAGGCGCTCGGCGAACTCGAAGACGTCGTCGAAGCTATTGTACAGAGGCGCCGGGGCGACCCGGATCACGTTGGGATGCCGCCAGTCGCCCGTGACATTGAGTTCGACGAGCCGTTCGAACAATGCGCGGGCATCGATGGCGGAATCCTCGACGACGAGCGAGAGCTGGCAGCCCTGCGCCGCGACCGGAGTCAGGATGCCGATGCGCCCGGCAAACCGTTGTTCGACGAGCCAGCGCAGGTAGCCGGTCAGCCGCACGGATTTCTCACGCAATGCGCCCGGCCCGGCTTCCTGGAAGATCTCGAGCGATGCGATGACGGGCGCCAGCGACAGGATCGGCGGGTTGCTCATCTGCCAGGCCTCGGCCCCGGGCGCCGGTCGAAAGGGCGCCTCCATCAGGAACCGGGTTTCCTCGTCGTTGCCCCACCAGCCGTGCAGGAAGTCATCCGGGGAAGTGTGCGTTTCGTGGATGAACGCGCCGGCGATCGCGCCGGGCCCGGAGTTCAGGTATTTGTAAGTGCACCACGAGGCGAAGTCGGGCGCCCATTCATGCAGCGACAGTGGCACGTTGCCGACGGCGTGGGCGAGGTCGAGCCCGACACGGCAGCCGTGACGGCGGCCGAGTTCGCAGATCGCCGCCATGTCGAGAACCTGCCCGGTGTAGTACTGCACGCCCGGCAGCAGCAGCAGGGCCACTTCATCCCCATGGCGCTCGAGCAGGGCGGCGAGGTCGTCGATGTGCAGCAAGCCGTTATCCGGCCGCGGTGCCCACTCGAGGAGGTGCGAGGCAGGATCGAAACCGCGGTTTCTGAGCTGTGAAGCCGCCGCATAATTATCCGAAGGAAAAGCGCCTTTCTCGATGACGATTTTGCAGCGCTCGGCCGACGGTCGGTAAAAACTGGCCATCAGGATGTGCAGGTTCACGGTCAGCGTGTTCATCGCGATCACCTCGTGATCGCGCGCGCCGACCAGTTCCGCAAACCCCTTCGTCGCCAGGCGATGATAGGTCATCCACGGACGTGCGCCGTGAAAATGGCCGTCGACGGCGAGATTCTTCCAGCTGTCGAGTTCCTCCTCGACATATCGGGCAGCACGCCGCGGCTGGAGACCGAGCGAGTTACCGCACAGGTATACCGGCGCCCGGCCGTTTCTTTCCCGCGGAAAGTTGAATGACCCGCGAAACGGGGCAAGCGCATCCTCGCGGTCCATGCGCGTGGCAAATGAGCGGGTGTCGGCGAAATTATTCATTCGGGCTTTTGCATGACCGTGCCGCAGCGGTCGCAGGTGCGGTTGTCTTCAGATTCGTAGAAGCGCTCGAAGATCGGCGGCAATTGTCCGACGATGTCGTCGACGTAGACGAATTCTTCATAGAGCTTGTTCGTGCAGTTGTCGCAAAACCACATGAAGCCGTCGAGTTCGTGCGGCAGGCGCGCCCGTTCGACGACGAGCCCAACCGTATCGGCGAACCGCTGGGGAGAGTGGGGGACGCGCGGCGGCAACAACAGCATTTCGCCTTCACGGATGACGATGTCCTGGCGCTCGCCGTCGTCAATCACCTTGAGCAGCATGTCGCCTTCGATCTGGTAAAAGAGTTCAGGCCCTTCATCGAGGTGGTAATCCTGGCGCGAGTTCGGTCCGCCGACGATCATGACGATAAAGTCGTTCTCCTCGAATACCTGCTGATTGCAGACCGGTGGCCGCAGGCGGTCGCGGTGATCGTCGATCCATTGCTCGAGGTTGAACGCCGTCAGTGATTTCATCGTTGTTGTCCTTCGACCTGTATGACCCGGGGCAGGCGCTTGTCGAGCCTGACTGCCGTGAGCTGCCTTCCCCATACGCAGCCGGTGTCGAGGCTGATGATGTGCGGCAGCACGACCAGTCCGAGGGCCGACCAGTGCCCGAAAACGATACGGGTTCCCTGCCAGGCCGGCGCCTCCACGTCATACCACGGCATCTCGCCCTTGCGGGTCCGCCACGGCGACCCGCTGAACCTCAGGTCGAGATGATTCTCCGACGTCAGCATGCGCATCCGCGTCAGGCAGTTGATGATAAAGCGCAGGCGCTTGTATCCGCTCAGGCTGCCCGACCAGCTGACCGGCATGTCGCCGTACATTTTCGCGAGCACCTTCGTGTAAGTCTCCGCCTGCAGGGCTGCCTCGACTTCCGCTGCGCGTTTCAGCGTCTGCCTGGCCGTCCATTGCGGGTGTGTGCCAGCGTGCACGAGCATCGTCTTCAGCTTCTTGTCGTAATGGGCCAGCGGTCGACGGCGCAGCCAGTCGCACAGTTCGTCGGCGTCGTCCGAGCGGAGCAACTTGGCGAGCGACTTGAATCGATTGCCCCGCCGCACGGCGCCCGAATGCAGGGCGAGCAGGTGCAGATCGTGGTTGCCCAGTACCGTGATGACCGAATCGCTGATCTCGTAAACGAACCGCAGCGTCTTGAGGGACTTCGGGCCGCGGTTGACGAGATCGCCGGTCAACCACAGCGTATCCCGGTCGGGATCGAAATCGATGGCGTCCAGCAGGTGGCGGAAAGGGTCGTAGCAGCCCTGCAGGTCGCCGATCGCATATACGGCCACGCGCGCTCCTAGTGGAGCAGGCCCGGCACGGCCAGCGTGAACGGCTCGATCGGCGCCTCGAAGCTGAGCCCCGTATCCGTCTCCATGCGATACAGGCCCTGCATCGCGCCGACCGGCGTTTCGAGTACGGCACCGCTCGAATAGCGGAAGCGTTCGCCGGGGTTCAGATGCGGCTGCTCGCCGACGACACCGTCGCCACTGACTTCCTGCACCTTGCCGTTGGCATCCGTGATGACCCAGTGGCGACTCATCAGTGTCGCGGGCACATCGCCGGTGTTCGAAATGGTGATCGTGTACGCGAATACGTAGCGATCCGCGTCGGGCTCCGATTGATCGTCGATATAGCTTGTCGCCACCTCGACGTCGATTTCACACTGTCTGTCGTCCATGGCGATAGTTTAACGTGATTTGGCAGCCAGATGATTGGCAAGCCGAACGAAACCGGCAACCGGCACCTGTTCGGGACGCAATCCCGCATCGATGCCGACCGCCTCGAAGTCCTCCGCGTCGGCCACGTCCCGGAGCGCATTCCGCAGCGTCTTGCGCCGTTGCGAGAACGCCCGTGCCACCAGCGACGAGAGGCCCTGTTGATCATCGATGTGGAAGCTACCCGGAGGCAGCGGATCCAGCCGTACGACGGCCGAGTTGACCGCAGGGGGCGGCTCGAACGCAGCGGGAGGCACGTCGAACAGCGGCTGCACGTCGAGGTGACATCCGAGCATGATGCCGAGGCGCCCGTAGGCCTTGCTGCCGGGGTCGGCAGCCAGCCTGTCGACGACTTCCTTCTGCAGCATGAAGTGCATGTCGAGGATGCACTCGCGATAGTGCAGCAGGTGGAACAGCAACGGCGTCGAAATATTGTAGGGCAGGTTACCGACGATTCGCAGGCGGTCACCGAGTGCGCCGAAATCGAAATTGAGTGCATCGGCCTCGTGCACCGTGACGTTTTCCGCCGCAGCGTAGCGAGCGCGCAGACCTGCGGCGAGGTCCCGGTCGAGTTCGATCACGTGCAGATGTCCGGCGTCTCGAGCCAGCGGCGCCGTGATCGCTCCCTGGCCCGGCCCGATCTCGACGACGATGTCGTCGCGGTCGGCATGTACGGCACGCGTGATGGCGTCGATCACGCCGGGATCGGTAAGGAAATGCTGGCCAAAGCGTTTCCGCGCGCGGTGCCGTGCCATCAGCTTGCCGCCAGGCGGGCCGCCAGCTCGACCGCGGCGATGAGGCTGCCGGGATCGGCCTTGCCGGTGCCCGCGATGTCGAACGCCGTGCCATGATCGACCGACGTGCGAACAATCGGCAATCCGAGCGTGACGTTCACGGCGTGCCCGAAACCCGCATATTTGAGCACCGGCAGGCCCTGGTCGTGATACATCGCGACGACAGCGTCCTTGTGCCCCGCCGCGGGCGTGAAAGCCGTGTCGGCGGGGAGCGGTCCGCGCAGCGTCATGCCGGATGCGCGCAGCCGCTCGATAGTCGGCGCAATGAAATCCGCCTCTTCGGTGCCGAGGTGGCCGCCTTCCCCGGCATGCGGGTTCAGGCCGCAGACGACGATCTCCGGGTCGTTGATGCTGAATCGCGTGCGCAGCTCCCGGTGAACGGTCTGCAGGACCTCTGTGAGGCGCTCCGGCGTCACGGCGCCGGGCACTTCCCGCAACGGCAGGTGGGTCGTCACCAGCGCGACGCGCAGCTCCCCGGCCACGAGCATCATCACGGGCAGCCGGGCACCCGTGACCTCGGCGAGAAATTCCGTGTGGCCGGAGAACGCGATGCCGCTGTCGGCAATGACGTTCTTGGCCACCGGCGCGGTCACCAGCGCCGCAAACTCGCCGCGCACGCATCCGTTGGCCGCCCGGCGCAGCCCGTCCAGCAGCGTTTGTGCGTTTGCCGGGGTCGGTTGCCCGGGACGCGTCTCCACCGGGAACGGCGTGTCGATGACGGCCAGCCGATCATCGATTTGGCGCCGGTCGCCGACGACGACCACCTGGTCGCAGTAGGGCGTCGCGACAAGACGATTGCAGAGTTCCGGGCCGATGCCGGCCGGTTCACCGGCCGTAATGACGAGTGGCTTGTCCGGCTTCACGCCTAGATGCGCTTCTCGACAAAGGCCTCGTCACGAAGTCGCTGGATCCACAGCTGGGATTCCTCCTCCAGCTTGCCGTTACGAATCTTGGAAACGCAGTTCTGCCGCTTCAGATCCTCGGTGTTGTCATAGACGCGGCGATCCGTTACCTCGAGAATATGCCAGCCGAACTGCGTCCGGAAAGGTTCGGTCACGACCCCGATTTCACTGTCGGCGACAGCCTGCTCGAATTCCGGCGCAAAGACACCGGGGCTGGCCCAGCCGAGATCGCCGCCGAGGTTCGCCGAGCCGGGATCGTCCGACAAAAGTTTCGCCTGTTCGGCGAAGTCCTCGCCGGCGCGAATTTTTGCCAGCGCCTCTTCGAGGCGCTGCTTCGCTGTTGCATCGTCGATAATCTCGTTGGGGGAGACGAGTATGTGCCTGACGCGTGTCTGGTTCACTTCACTGCGTTGCACGGCGCTGCGCAGGTCGTCGACCTTGACGATATGGAAGCTTGCGGCGGCGCGGATCGGCTCCGATATGTCTCCCTTGCCCATGTCCTGCAGTACGTCGGTGAACAGCGTCGGCACCTGCTGCCCCTGCATCCATCCCAGCGAGCCACCTTCGAGCGCGGTCGGCCCTTTCGAAAACTGGGCGGCCATCTGCCGAAAGTCAGCACCGTTCATGAGCTGCGCATAGATCTGCTGCGCCAGCGCCTCCGCCTCAGCGACCGCGTCGGCATCGGAGGTTTCCGGGACGGGCAACAGGATGTGCGAGAGCTCGTATTCGGAATTGGCGACAACGTTGTCTTCGAGGTCGGCGATGCATTGTTCGATTTCGCGATCGGTTACGTTGATACTCTGGGCAACCTCGATGCGCCGCAGCTGGTTGACGGTAATCTCTTCACGCAGCTGTCGCCGGAAGTCGGCGTAGTCGACGCCGTCTTCGGCGAGCAGCCGCGGCATTTCCTCGAACGGCACGTTGTTTTGCGCGGCGATGCCCGCAATCGACTGGTTGAGCATTTCGTCCGATACCTGCAGGCCGATGCGCTCGGCACGTTGTAGCTGGATTTCACTGACGATCAGCCTTTCGAGAACCTGCTCCTCGAGGACCTCCGGCGGGGGCAGCTGCATACCCTGCCGGGTTGCATTCGTCCGGATCATCTCGAGCTGCTCGGACAGCTGCGACTTCAGAACCACGCCTTCATTGACGATGGCTGCCACGCCATCGAGGAACTCGCCCGTCTCGGAGAGCTCCTCGGCGCTGGCCGCGGGCGCCACGGCCAGCGCGGCGCATACAAATAACACTCTGATATTTAACACTTTTTACTACCGAAGATCCGCAGAATAGCCAAGAATACCATTTTCGAGCAGCCTGTCGGCCGCGGTGCCGACGCTCGTCATTCCTTTCAGTACCAGTTGCAGACCGAAGGACGAATCGCGAGTTCCATCGCGCGTCGAGATATGCCGCCGCGACACGAGTCGCACTCCCCAGCAGCAGCTCTCGTACTCGAGGCCGAAGAACTGTTCCAGTGCCTGGTCGTCACGGAATGAAAAGTTGTAACGGCCGACGAAATTCCAGCGACTCGTCAGCGGCCACGACCACGACACGTCGCCCTGTTCAAGCGAGTCCCGGCGGAACCGGTACGCAAGATTCAGGATCTTGTTGCGCGCGGGGCGATACTGCAGGCGGGCCTGCGACTTGGTCGTGCCGCTGCCACTCGCGCCCCACTGGTGGCCGAGATCGAAATTCACGTTGCGGAACAACAGGAAGCGCAATTCCGCGACGTAGTCCGATCGCTCGGTCGTTGCGACGGGCATGCCCGGCAAGGTAACGCGGCGATCATTGAAATAACGCGTCTGGCCGACCGTCGCCGTCATGAGTTCACGTCCGGTGCCGGTATCGAGAATCCGCGACGTAACGCCCAGGCTGACCTGTTCCGTGTCGCCGATGCGGTCGACACCGAGAAAGCGGTTCTTGCGATAGAGCTGAACGAGGTTGATGTCGGGCTGGATCGTATCAAATACGGGCAACTCGTCCTGGCTGCGATAGGGAATGCTGACGTACAGCAGGCGCGGCTCGATGGTCTGGATGCGGCCTTTGTCTGCCATCGTGCGTTCGAGAACGAGTCCCGTATCGACACTCGTTATCGGCACCGTTCGTGAAGGATCGGTCGACTCGCCGGGTTGCGTATCGTCCAGTGCGTAGCGCGTGTAGTCGTAGGCGATGGCGGGCGTGAAAAACCAGCCCGGCCGCTCGAACGGAACCTCGACCGACGGCGCCACGTTGAACCGCCAGCCGGTCACGCCGGTGTCGCGTTCAAAGTTGACGATCTCCGAGTCGATCGCAAGACGCACCGCACTCACCGGCAGGTTGGCGCTCACGAGCAGCTGGGGAAGACGCCGATAGGGTTCCTCTTCCGGAAGAATTGCATCGTCGATGGTCTGATAGTCCTGCACCTGTGCGAACAGCGACAGTCGTTCGGAGTAGCGGTCGAAGCGCACATATCGGTTGAGATGCGTCAGGCTCGAAACACTCAGGCTGCCGCCAAGGTCTTCGAAGTACTGGCTGTCGGACACGCCGCGGTAGCGAATGCGATTTCGCCAGCCGTTGTCGAACAGGGTGCGGTGATTGAAGAGCACCTGGTGGCGCGACTCTTCGAGTATGTCGTCATTGGCCAGGTAGTCCGCCGTGAGCGAGCCGTCGTTTCTTTCCGTCAGGTATCGAAATTCCGTTTCGAACTGCACGCCGCGATTGGTCAGCAGGCGTGGCGTGATCGTTGCATCGTAGTTGGGCGCGATATTCCAGTAGAACGGTACGCGCAGCTCCTTGCCGCTGCGCCCGGCACTGCCGATCTCCGGTGTCAGCAGCCCGGTCTTGCGCGCATCGCTCAGTGGAAACGAAAAGCGCGGCAAGTAGAGTATGGAAACTCCCTTGAAACGCAGACGCATCTTCTTCGCCGTGCCGACGCCCTCGCCTGTATCGAGAACGATCGAATCGCCTTGCAGCACCCAGTCCTCCGACTCCGGCGGGCAGGTCGTGTACTCGACACCGTCGAGAATCAGCTGCCCGTCCTGGTTGATCTCGAGAACTTCGGCACCACCGCGCGCGGAGCTACTGCCGAGGGAGAACCGGGCACCTTCGAAGCGGATGCGACCGGCGTCGTAGCTGAGCTCGGCCAGGCGACTGAGAACCTGCGTTCCGGGATCCTCGTAGCGGACGTTGCCTTCCAGGAACAGGGCACGCTGTTGCGCGTCGATACGCGCGCTGTCGGCACCCGCTATCTTGTCGTCGCGCCTGAGCAGTACGCCTCCGGTCATGCTCGCCTGCGGGTATTCGCCGAGCTGTGCCTCGAATGAACCGGCCTCGAACTGAATCGTGTCCGGATTGTCGAGCACAATCTCGTTGAGCGGCGAGTCGACCGCCACGGGCCGCCCGATCGAGGTTTCGCATGCCAGGTCTCCCACTGCCTGTGAGCAGGTCGCGGTCAGCACCAGGCAGGCGCAAATCTGTCGTTTCAGAGACACTGGGTTTGTCGGGTCGGACGTCGGGCCGGGAACACGTTGTTCGGGATGTTATCAGCCTTTGGTATTTGATACCTTCGCACACGGTTTCAGGGCCCTCAACGCGCTACGGAGAATCACCATCAACAGTTCAATGACGCCGGCAGATACGCGTCTCGCTGCCCTGAAGGAATGGACCGGCCGGATCGATGGGGTTGCCGGCAGCGATCCCGTGCCTGCCTCGAGCGACGCGAGTTTCCGACGTTATTTCCGGCTGCAAACCGCGTCCGGCAGTTTCATCGCAATGGATGCGCCGCCCGAAAACGAGGACTGTCTTCCGTTCCTGCGGGTCGCGGGTTACCTCGAGGCGATGCAACTCAATGCGCCGAGGGTGCTCGAGATCAACCTCGATGACGGCTTCCTGTTGCTCGATGATCTGGGTTCGCGACTGTTCCTCGACGAGCTCAGGGAGGCGCCCGGGTCCGCGCCGCGACTCTACGGCGATGCCCTCGCTGCACTGCTGAAAATGCAGCACCATGGCGTCGCTTTCCAGGGCAATCTCCCGTCGTATGATGAAAAAGCGCTGCGCTTCGAGATGTCGCTGTTTCACGATTGGCTGAGCGGTACGCATCTCGGCATCTCGTTCGGCGACGACGACGAGCGCGCGTGGCAGACAACCTGCGACCTCCTGGTGGCCAGTGCGCTCGACCAGCCGCAGGTGTTCGTTCACCGCGATTATCATTCGCGCAACCTGATGCTGACGGCGACGAACAACCCGGGCATCATCGATTTCCAGGACGCTGTCGAGGGACCGTTGACGTACGACCTCGTCTCACTGCTCAGGGACTGCTACATCAAGTGGCCAGAAGAGCGCGTCAGGCGCTGGGCGCTCGATTTCTATGCAGGACTCGACGATTCGACCCGGGCCCGTATCGACGAGGACCGGTTTCACCGTTACTTCGACCTGATGGGCGTACAGCGACATCTCAAGGCCGCAGGCATCTTTGCACGGCTCTGTCATCGAGATGCCAAACCCGGATTCCTCGCCGACATCCCGCGCACCCTGTCGTACATCGTCGATCTCGGGCCACGTTATCCCGAACTCGGATTCCTCGTCGGGTTCATCGAAAGTCGCGTATTGCCGGCCCTGGACGAATCGAGATGAGGGCGATGATCCTTGCTGCCGGCCGCGGCGAACGCCTGCGACCGATTACCGATGAGATCCCGAAAGCGCTCGTCGAGGTCGGCGGAAAACCGCTTATCGAATATCATCTCGAGCGCGTTCGAGCCGCCGGCATCGAAACCGTGGTCATCAACCTGGGCTGGCATGGAGAGCTGATCGCCGAGCGAGTCGGCACGGGTGAGCGTTATGGCCTCGAGGTCATCTACAGCAACGAGCGCGACAACGTCCTCGAGACGGGCGGCGGCATTCACAAGGCGCTGCCGCTGCTCGGCAACGAGCCGTTCCTGGTCATTAACGCGGACATCTATACGGATATGCCAGTGCCGGACGTGCAGTTGCCCGGCGATTGCCTCGGGCATCTCGCACTGGTGGCGACCCCGGAGTACCGTCACGCGGGTGACTTCGACCTGGTCGACGGGCTGGTCCGGCGCCTTTTCCGGCTGCAAGGTCGGACGGTTCTCGGTGGTGCCGCTGGTTTACAGGGCGGCCGCCGCCGGACGCCTGTCCGGCTCGGTTTACAGCGGGGTATGGGCCGACGTCGGGACCCCTGAGCGGCTGGCGGCAGTTCGGGCTCAGGTGGAGGCTTTACTCGCGCCCGAATGAAAAATGCCCGGGGTGGCAACGGGGCCACCCCGGGCATCGGCGTACTACGAGCTGCGGGTCAGTTCACCAGACCGGCAATAGCAACCTCGACGCGCCTGTTCTTTGCGCGCCCTTCTTCGGTCGAATTGCTGGCAACCGGGTTATCCGAGCCGTGCCAGTGCAGCACCATCCGGGACGGGTCGATCCCGTGTTCCGCGGTCAGGTAGGCAGCAACCATGCGCGCCCGCGTTTCCGACAGGTGCTCGTTGTAGTCTTCAACCCCGACGTTGTCGGTGTATCCGGCGATAACCGCATAACTGTTGGGCTTGTCCGCCATGAATTCGCCCAGCTGGTCCAGCTCGGCCTTATCCTCGCCATTGAGCTCCGTCTTGTCGAAGCCGAACTGGATCGGATCTACCTTGACACCGACGGCCCGCTTCTCGGTCGTCGTAACGATGTTCTCGGTCGCGCGGACGTCGAACAGAGCGCCGGCCATGTACTCCGGACGATCCAGGTAGTAATTGAGCGGAATCAGTCGCGAGCAGGAGTTCAGCCTCGAGATCGAGTCCTGCAGCCTCTCGTTCTCTTCGTCAGAGGCCGAACTGATCATGACCAGGCACACGTCGTTTTCCTTGATAGTGCGCCACAGGGCGGGGTTCGGGTCCGGGCCCGTGTAATCACCGTCGTACATCAGGAAGAGTACCGTTCTCCCGGACAAGCCCTTGATGATCTCCTCTGCTCCCTCGACCCCTTTGGCCAGCGGCGTCGGTCCGCTGCCTTTAGCCGGCAGATCGTCGAGTGCGGCCGCGACCTTGGCGCGGTCGTAGGTCTGCATGGGATAGATGACCTTCCATGGCGTGTACTGGTAGATCCCGAAGTTGTGTCCGATCTCGGGAAAGTACGAGTTTCTCTCCTTGAACGCGGCTACGGCAAGCTCGAGCTTGGACGCGCCCCTGTCCTCGAACTCGTCGTTCATCGAGCTCGACGTGTCGACGAGGAAAACGGCGTTGTCCGCAACTCGGACCAGCTGGTCTTCTACGACGACATTATTGATGATGTCCTCTTTCGTAACGACTTCCAGCGCCATCGCCGGAACCGCCAGGACAAATGCCGCCATCGCAAGAGAGCAACGCGATTTGAAACTGACTGGATTATTCACTCTGTTTTCTCCTTTCTGATTTTTATACCGCCTTGGCAAATTTCGCCCGGCGAGCCACTATGCTAGCAACCTCGGCGTAGTATAACGACTGACTCCGAGTATATCGACTAGCGGCGCGGTTTACGTGCTTGCAAACAGGCACGGGCCACGCCTGATTACGGCGCTCAATCCGCATCGACCAGAAGGCCCACGCGGTCGGCGAATCGCGGCAGCAACAACTGCGCGATCTCCTCGAGACTCCGTCGGATGCCGAGTGCCTTCAAATCGGTCATCTTCAGTCCTTCGAAGCCGCATGGATTGATGCGCGAGAACGGCTCGAGGTCACAATCCACGTTGAGCGCCATGCCGTGAAAACTCGCTCCCCGGCGAATGCGCAGCCCGACACTGGCGAGTTTCCGATCGTTGACGTAGACGCCGGGCGCGTGCGGCCTGGCTGCCGCCTCGATGCCGAACCCGGCGACGAGGTCCACGACGCTCTGCTCGAGCGCCGTCACCAGGCCGCGTACGCCGATGTTGCTGCGACGAATGTCGATCAACGGGTAGATCATCAGCATGCCCGGGCCGTGATAGGTCACCTGGCCGCCGCGGTCGATCTGCACGATCGGTATGTCGCCGGGCGCCAGCACGTGTTCGCGGCCGGCGTTCAGGCCGAGCGTAAAGACCGGCGGGTGCTCGCAAAACCAGATTTCGTCGGCCGTCGATTCGTCCCGCTCGTCGGTGAACGTCTGCATGGCCTCCCAGCAAGGGACATAGTCCTGCGTGCCGAGGAACCGCGGTTTCATAGCGCCATCAGGATGTCTTCATGGGCTGTGACGTCGCGGTAGATCGCGTCCAGTTGCCGCTTGCTGGTTGCCGTGATTGTCACCGTGACCGAGACGAAACGACCGTTGCGACTCGTCGCCGCCTGCACCGCGTCATCTGCCACTTCGCCCGCGTGCTTTTCCACCAGCGCGCGAGCCGTCGACCGGAACTCGGGCGTGTCGCGCCCCCTCATCTTGATCGGGAACCGGCACGGGAATTCGAGTGCGGTCTCGTCGGACATGCCTACTCGAACCAGAGGCTGACGCTGTCGCGCACGCGTTGCCACATGGACCCGACCGGGTTGTCGTCCAGCGCCCGCAGCGGAGTGGCGAGGACCTGGTTCTCGCCGTGCATGATCCTGAGTTCGGCAACCGGTTGCCCGACCGCGACCGGCGCCTCGATGACGGATGGAATATCGATCGTCGACTCGAGTTCGTCGTAGGTGCCGCGGCGCACCGTGACGTAAAGGTCTTCGAATACGCCGAGCCGCGACGTTTCGTGCGCCGATTTCCAGACCCTCGCGGTCGATACTTCCGCGCCCGCCTTGAAGAGCAGGCGCGTCTCGAAGAAGCGGAAGCCGTAGTTGAGCAGGGCCTGGCTGCCGTCTGCGCGTGCTTTTTCGCTGGCGGTGCCGAGGACGACCGAGATCACGCGCATGCCGTCCCGCTCGGCGGATGCGACCAGACAGTATCCCGCATCCTCGGTATGCCCGGTCTTCAATCCGTCGACCGACGGGTCGCGCCACAGCAGAGTGTTGCGATTGCTCTGAGTGATATCGTTGTAGGTGAATTCACGGATCGAGTGCCAGGCATAGTGCTCGGGAAATTCTGCGATCATGGCGCGCGACAGCGTCGCGAGATCGCGCGCCGTGGTGACGTGGCCTTCGGCCGGCATGCCAGTTGCATTGACGAAGTGGGTCGCATGCATGCCGAGTTGCTCTGCGTACTGGTTCATCATCTGCGCAAAGACTTCCTCGGTCCCGGCAATGTGCTCGGCGAGTGCGACGCTGGCATCGTTCCCGGATTGGACGATCATGCCCATTAACAGGTCGTGGACCGAGACGCGGTTGCCGACTTCGATGAACATCCGGCTGCCGGGCATGCGCCACGCCTTCTCCGAGATCGTGACTTCGTCTTCCAGCGCGATCTGGTCCTGTTCGAGCGCCTTGAAGACGACGTAGCTCGTCATGATCTTGGTCAGGCTCGCGGGCGCGAGTGACTTGTCCGGGTCGAGCGACGCGAGCTCCTGCCCGGTTTGCGCATCGATCAGCAGGTAGCTTGTTGCACCGATGACCGGAGCGGCCGGTACGGGCATCCCGGATTGCGCGTAGGCGGTGGAAAACGTGCCGAAAAAGAGGACGAAAACGGCGCAGAACAGTCGTTTGGACATAGGATCAGGGGGAATTCAGCTTTGTCAGGGGCGCGTATTGTACGCGGCTATTCGGTAATTAGGTACGGGTCCGTAATACCAATCGTTTCGAGGTCGTCGACGATCAGGTCAAAATGATCGACATCCCTGACCGGGCCGATGCGGACGCGGTACAGGGCATTCCCGGCAGCGCGCTCTTCGTGAATGAAGGCGTTGCCGATGCCCGCAATGGTGAGTGCGCTGAGCCGTCGTTCCGCATTGGCGCGCTCGCCGAACGCGCCGACCTGCACGAAGACGCGATGCAGCGATGAAGCGGGCTGGTCGTCCGGCTGTGGCGGTGCGGCGGGGGTTGCCTTGCGAACCGGGCGGTCGCCGCTCGGTTCGTCGAAGCTGATGGCCGTTACTTCGACAAGGCTCGTACCGTCGCGGATCATGTCGAGCTTCAATGCGGCGGCGTACGAGAGGTCGATGATGCGGTTGTGCACGAACGGTCCGCGATCGTTCACGCGCACGATGATCGACCTGTCGTTGCGCAGGTTGCGAACACGTACGTAAGTCGGCAAAGGCAGGGTCTTGTGTGCGGCCGTCATCGCGTACATGTCGTAGGTCTCACGATTCGACGTCAGGTTGCCGTGGAATTTCTTGCCATACCAGGAGGCAACGCCCCGTTCGCGGTAACCCGCGCCGGAATCCATCACTTCGTAACGCTTGCCGAGTACCTCGTACACCGGGCCGTTGCCGTACCTGCTGCGTGGCTCGGGCCGCGGTGTCGGGTCGCCGGGCAGGTCGGGAATCCGCACGCTGCCGCTCGGCGGGCCGCTGTCCCGCACCTGGTTGCCGCCGCAGGCTGCAAGCAGCAGGGCGCTGCCGACCACTACCGCGAAGCTAGCCCTCATCCGAGCCGACCTCGCTCGCAATTTGCTGGCCCAGCTGCCAGGCGGCCAGCGCGTACATGGTGCTGCGGTTGTAACGCGTGATGACGAAGAAATTGTGGAAGCCGACCCAGTACTCGGGGCCGTCGTCGCCTTCGTAGGCGAGGAGTTGCCCGTCGCTGTCGAGCGGCAGGTCGGTGGCAAACGTGACCCCTTTCGTGCTCAGGGACTGGACTGTCTCACTGGCGCTCAGGATATTCTTCGGCTCCGGCAGGGGACCACTCCACGCCGGCCCGAGCGTCGCCCGGGCCGCGACTTCCTCGCCGGGGCGCCAGCCGTGCTCGACGAAATAGTTGGCAACGCTGCCGGCGACATCGGCCCAGTTGTTCCAGATGTCCCGCTTGCCGTCACCGGTCGCATCCACTGCATAGGCCCGAAAGCTCGACGGCATGAACTGGGGCCGGCCCATTGCGCCGGCATAGGATCCGAGCGGTTCCGTCGCATCGAGTCCCTCTTCACGCGCCAGGACCAGGAAATGCTCGAGTTCGCTGCGGAAAAACTTCGCACGCCGCGGGTAGTCGAACGCCAGGGTGACGAGCGCATCGAGGACCCGGTCCTTGCCGGTGATACGGCCGAAGTAGGTTTCGACGCCGATGATACCGACGATCATGTCGACCGGGACGCCCGTCTCCTTGTGGATCCGTTCGAGCATCTCGCGATTCTCGCGCCAGAAGGTCGCACCCGCGCCGATGCGTTCGGGCGTAATGAAGATCTTGCGATACTCGCCCCACGTCAGCTTCTTCTCCGCCGGCGTTGATATCTTCTCGATGATCGACTCCCGGACCTGGGCTTTGCCCAGCGTTGCAGTCAGCGCGTCGCGGCTGAACTCGTGCTTTTGCACCATGTCGTCGATGAAAGCCGCAACCTCGGGGCGGCTGACGTCGAGATAGGCGGAATCGGCGGCCTCGGCATGAAGAACAAGTGCGGCTGACAGCATGAGCGCAGCTAACAGTCGGGTTTTCATCAATGCGGCAACAGCTTCCGGTGCGAATGGATGGACATCAGAATACCGAAACCCGCCATGAGCGTCACCATCGACGTGCCGCCGAACGAGACGAGGGGCAGAGGCACGCCGACGACCGGAATCAGGCCCGTCACCATCGCCGTGTTGACGAACACGTAGACCATGAAGGTCAGGCTGATCGACCCCGCGAGCAAGCGCGAAAACGTGTCGTGCGCCTGCACCGCGATGAAGAGGCCGCGACCGATGACGAACAGGTACAAAGCGAGCAGCGTCAGGACGCCGAACAGGCCGAATTCCTCCCCGAGAACCGCGAAAATGAAGTCGGTGTCGCGCTCAGGCAGGAATTCGAGCTGGGCCTGGGATCCGTTGGTCCAGCCCTTGCCGAACAGCCCTCCCGAGCCGATCGCGATCTTGGACTGGATGATGTTGTAGCCTGCGCCGAGCGGGTCGCTGTCGGGGTCGAGGAGCGTCAGTACGCGCTGCTTCTGGTAATCCTGCATGAAATTCCACAGTGCCAGTGCGCCCGGGATGGCGGCGAGGCCAAGGCCGATCATGACCTTGAAGGGGAGCCCGGCCAGCACGATGACGATGACACCCGACGCGGCAATCAGCAGCGCGGTGCCGAGATCGGGCTGCCTGGCGATGAGGATCGTCGGCACGACGATCATGACCGCAATCATGAGCAGCTGCGTCAGTTTTGGCGGTATCTGCCGGTCGTGCAAATACCACGCCGCCATCATCGGCACGGCCAGCTTCATGGCTTCCGATGGCTGAAAGCGGACGCCGATATCGAGCCAGCGCCGCGCTCCCTGGCCCACGTCACCCTTGAGAAGGACGAGGACCAGCAAGACGACGCCGGCAAGGTAGCCCCACGGCGTCCAACGCCGCAGGAAGCCCGGTGGCAACTGCGCCACGATCAGCATGGCGACGAAGGCGATGCCGAGCCGGATCAACTGGTTGACGAGCAGCCGACTGCTCTCGCCCACCGCGCTGTAGAGGACGAACAGGCCGAAGCCGCAGATCAGCAGCAGGCCGCCGAGCAGTGGCCCGTCGATGTGCAGGCGCCGCATCAGCAGCGCGAAATCGGACAGCGGCGCCGCTTTCGGGGCCATCAGGCGGGACGTATCGCTAAGACGCATCGTCAGCATATCCGAGGTAGGCATCCATGATTTCTCTCGCGATCGGAGCGGCAACGCCGCTGCCGCTCTCGCCGTTCTCGACGATCAACGCCACGGCGATGCGCGGATCCTCGAGCGGGGCGAACGCGATGAACAGGGCATGGTCCCGCTGCCGCTCCTCGAGCTCGGCGTCGTCGTACTCTTCGTCCTGAGCGATCGAAACGACCTGTGCCGTGCCGCTCTTGCCCGCCATTTCATAGGGGGCACCGGTGCCGACGGCCCGTGCTGTGCCCCGCGGTCCCTGCATCACGTCGTGCATGGCTCCGACGACGGCGTTCCAGTGCGTCTCGTTGTCGATGCCCACGTCGTCGAGCCGTTCCGGCGTGACGGGATCACGCTCCCCCGTCAGCGGATCCTCGACAGCCGCCACGATGTGCGGCCGAAATCTCGCTCCGCGCATCGCCAGCGTGCCGGCTGCCGCAGCGAGCTGCAGTGGCGTTGCCAGCATGTAGCCCTGGCCGATCGAGGCGATGACGGTCTCGCCGTGATACCAGCGCTTATGGTCGCCGCTGAAAGCCCGCTCTTTCCAGTCCCGCGACGGCACGAGGCCCCGGCGCTCGCCACCGATGTCGATGCCCGTGCCGCTACCCAGCCCGAAGCGGTCGAGGTATTCATGCATGGCATCGATACCGAGTTCGGTACTCACTTCGTAGAAATAGACGTCGCAGGATTGCGCGATCGCGTCGTGCAGATCGACCGGCCCGTGGCCGCCCGGCTTCCAGTCGCGGTAGCGGTGCTCGTTTCCGGGCAACTGGAAATATCCTCGGCAGATCGTTTTGCGCGTCAGGTTGGTCGCACCTGTTTCGAGAGCGGCCAGCGCCAGCATCGGCTTGATCGTCGAGCCGGGCGGATAGGCGCCGCGCACGGCACGGTTGAAAAGCGGCCGGTCCGGGTCGTCCTGCAGTCCGCGAAACTGCGACGTCGTCATGCCGACGGCGAACAGGTTGGGATCGAAGCTCGGTGCGCTGACGAGGGCGAGGATCTCACCGGAGCGGGGGTCGAGTGCCACGAGGGCGCCACGCCGGTCCGTAAACGCGCGCGTGGCGATGCGTTGCAGGTCGAGATCGATCGTCAGATGGACATTCGCCCCGGGGGTTGGCGACAGGTTGCTGAACGTCGCCGAGTCCAGCAGGTCGTTGGTGTCACTCGGTACCTGGCGGCCGCGGGCATTGGTGACGAGGTGGCGGTAGCCGGCATCGCCATGCAGGTCGGATTCGTAACTGCTCTCGACGCCGGTCTTGCCGGTGTGCGATGTGCCGGCGTAGCTCGCCGTGTCGAGCCGCTCCATGTCGCGGGTGCTCAGGGCGCCGACGTAGCCGACCACGTGGGCAATCTCCTCGCCGTGCGGGTAATGACGTACCAGGCGGGGACGAAAATCCACGCCCGGGAAACGTGGGCGCTGGATAGCGAAGTTTGCGATCTCCTCGTCGGTCAGCCGGAATTTGAGAGTCACCGGTTTGAATCGCGCGCCGCTGCGGCTCAGCTCGAGGTAACGCGGAATGTCCTCCGCTGCGATCAGGTCGATCGCCGCCAGCCGCTCGAGGGTTTCCTCGACGTCGGCAACCTGCTCGGGCACCAGTTCGAGCTGATAGGCCGGCAGGTTTTCAGCAAGAACCCGACCGGCGCGATCGAAGATGAGTCCCCGGATTGGCGGCACGGGCTCGATGCGCACGCGATTGCCCTGCGACTTCTCGGCAAACAGTTCGTGATCGACGACCTGCAGCTGTACGAGCCGGGCGACGACGACGCCGACGAGCAGGATCGATACGACGGATGCGAGGATCACACGCGACAGGAATACACGTCGTTCCGAGTGGATATCCTTGATCGACGACAGCAGGGCGCTCATGCGGGCAACCTCACGACTAGCCGCCGGACGGCGCCCGGAAGCGGATGCCGGAGAGGAACATGTAAAGGAACGGCCAGAGCAGGGCGCCGGTGACGACGGGCCCCCAATAGTTGATTGCAGGCACCGAGATGCCGACCACGCCGTTCACCCAGAAGAGTATGAACTGGTAAAGCGCAAGCAGCGCGAATACGGTCATCGTCAGCTGCGACAGCGGAAACACACGCATCAGGAGATGAAAGCGCACGGTCATGAAGGTTATGACACACAGCGCGAGTGCATGTTGCCCGAGAAGCGTGCCGTAGGCGACATCGAGCACGATCCCGACGAGCCACGCCGTGCCGACGCTCCAGGTGCGCGGCAGTTGCATCGCCCAGAACATCAGGAGCAATGCCAGCCAGTCGGGGCGCAGCGCCCTGATCGAGTCGGGCAACGGCATGATCGCGAGCATCAGCCCGACAAACAGCGTGATGATGACCGGCAGCCTGCGGGATGCGCGATCCGTCATTGCCCGACCTCCTCGTAGTCCGGGGTTACGGACCAGATCAGCATCACCTCGCGGACGCGATCGAGTGCCGCAGCCGGCGTCGCCGTGACTTCCGCGAACGGCTCCTGCGGCATGCGGGTCACCGTATCGACGATTGCAACCGGGTAGCCCTCAGGAAAAGCGCCGCCGAGACCGGACGTAACGAGCAGGTCGCCCACCCGGATGTCCGCGTTGTTCGGCAGGAACGGCAGGTCCAGGCGGTCGATGTCGCCGGTCCCCACGGCAATCGTGCGCAGCCCGTTGCGGTTGACTTCGACAGGCAGCGCATGATCCGTGTCGCTGATCAACACGGCCTGGGCGGTCATGACACCCGTGTGGATGACCTGGCCGACGACGCCGTTGGCGTCGACGATGGCCTGCCCGTCGTAGACGCCGGCGCGGCTGCCGATGCCGATGATGAGATTGTGCTCGTAGGGGTTGGCATCGACGGCCAGGATTTCGGCGACGCGGACCTCGTCGCGTACCCGGGTACGGGCCTCGAGCATTGCGCGCAGGCGGGCGTTCTCGGCCTCCAGTGCCGTCAGCCGCTGCAGCCGGGCGTTGGTGAGCAGCTTTTCGGCCCTCAGGCGGCCGAGTTGCAGCTCGAGTTCGTTGCGCGACGCCGTTGACGTGCCGAGCCAGTGCCAGAGACGGGCAGGCGCATCGACGGCCAGGCGCACCGGGTAGACGGCCACACCGACCGTGCGCCGGATAACGTCGAGATGATTCTCGCGATGATCGAGATACATCACGAGAATGCTGAAGATTATGAGGGCGACGACCCGGAGCCCCAGCGCCGGGATCCGCGCCGGGTTGCTGTTACTTGCGCGTGACGCGACCATTGTCTGTCGGCAGGAGGATCACTCCAGTCCGAATACGGCAGGACCATGTTCGTCGATCAGTTCGATGACACGACCACCGCCCCGGGCGACGCAGGTCAGCGGATCGTCGGCGATAACGACGGGCAAGCCCGTTTCCTCCATAAGGAGCTTGTCGATGTCTCGCAGCATCGCGCCGCCACCCGTCAACACGATGCCGCGTTCGGCAACGTCGGCTCCGAGCTCCGGCGGGGTCTGCTCGAGCGCCTCCTTGACGGCACCAACGATGCCCTGCAGCGGTTCCTGCAGCGCTTCCAGGATTTCGTTGGAATTGAGCGTGAAACTGCGCGGTACGCCTTCGGATAGATTGCGGCCCTTGACCGAGATTTCAAGAACTTCCTGGCCCGGGAATGCCGAGCCAATTTCCTTCTTGATCCGTTCCGCCGTGGCCTCGCCGATCAGGATGCCGTAATTGCGG
>JARRMH010000018.1:0-24861 GCA_037386205.1 Woeseiaceae bacterium
CGGCGGCGACACGCTGCACGTCACGCTGAAGGGGCCGGTGGACGAGTTCTCGGCGGCGGTCGAGCAGCTTGGCAGCGCCCTGGCCGTCGTGGACGTCGCAGCAAAGGCATTGTGAATACGGGTCACGTTGAAGAGCGACGCGATGGTCCGAACGCCCCTGCCTTCATTGCCGACGAGCGTGCAGGGCAGTGCCTCGAGGGTCAGTTCTGCCGTCGGCAGTGCCCGCGTTCCCAGCTTGTCCTTGAGCTTTTCGATCCTGAGGTTTCTCCACGGGCCGGCCTTCGACTCCCGGCACTGCGTGTAGAACAGGCTCAGTTCCGGGCTGGCGGGATCGGTCCGTGCCAGTAACATCGCCATCGGGGCCGTGATCGCCGAGGTGAAATGCTTGGGGCCGGACACGGTCCAGCCGTCGGCGGCCTGTGCCGCGATGCACTCGGTGCCGCTCAGGTCGGAGCCGCCGTTGCGCTCTGTCATCCACTGGCCCGAGGTCCAGAACTCGTCCGGATCGGCCGAGGTCAGGTGCCTGAAGGCGGAGCCCTGCAATTCATCCGAGCCGTAAGTCTCGATGAGTTTCGCGGCCCCGTCGGTCATGGCCAGGGGGCAGGAGTAATAGGCGCTCGACGGATGGAACAAATAGATCTTGGCGAACTGGTACAGGCGGGAGTAGCGGCCGTATTTCCGTTCGTAGCCNAGGCGGGAGTAGCGGCCGTATTTCCGTTCGTAGCCCGCGGCGACGAGTTTTTCCTCGGCGGATATGGCATCCAGCCGGTCCCAGGCCGGGTCCGTGAGCACCGCGTTGTTCTGCTCGTCCAGCCGCGGCTCGTTGGCTTCGGCGGCCCGACCCAGCGGCTCGATCTCGTCGGCGACGCGCTGACCGAAACGCTCGAGATCGCCGCATATCTCGTCGCGGTATTCACCGGGCAGCGCTCTCTCGAGCCAGGCCCCGAGTAACGGATCCGCCGCAAACGGATTGGCGAGCGGCAGCGGTTCGGTCATGTACCAGGAACGGCCCATGACCAGAGCCTAGCAGATCGGGCTCACACGCTGGTCAGTCGACCGGTTTCATTGCTCCGAAACGCCGCATCGATGATCTCCATTACCCACAGCCCGTCGCTGGCCGTGACCGGTTCTATGCCGTCCTGCGCAATCGCCCGGTGTAACGCGTCGAAGAACGCCATGTAGTCGCCGCGCGGTGACGGGACCTCGCGGCGCCCGGTCCGGTCCGTATCGTCGGTGAAGAGCTGCCCTGCGGCACCGTCCGGCTCCCGGCCGTACCCGGGATCGTCGGGCATCATGCCGCTGTCGAGTTGCGCTTCCTGCACGTCCGAGCGGGTCTTGAGGAAGGCGCCCAGCTTGCCGAACAACGCATAGTCGGGCACGGGCTGGCGAAAGAAATACCCGCCTTTCACGTGCACGCGCTGGTCGGGATAGCGGAGCAGGATGTCGAAGTAGTCGTCGACGGCCGATCCCTGCCGGGTGATGCCGATGTCGGCAAACACGGCCTCGGGCATGCCGAACAGGACCAGCGCCTGGTCGATCACGTGTGGGCCGAGGTCCCTGACGATGCCGGCCCCGGGTCCGGGGGTTTCCTTGTGCGCTTTCGGACTGAGTTCGGGGTTGTAGCGCACAAAGGCGAGGTTGGCTTCGACGATGTCACCGAGCACGCCCCGCTGCACGACGTCACGAACGGCGAGGAAATCGCTGTCCCAGCGCCGGTTCTGGAACACGGCGAGCTTGCGGTCCGCGTTTTGCGCGAGGTCAAGCAACGCGGCCGCTTCGGCCGCATCGGTCGTGAAGGCCTTCTCGACGAGTACGTGCTTGCCGTGTTCGAGTGCCTGTCGGGCATACTCGTAGTGCGTCGCAGTCGGCGTATTGACGACCACGAGCTCGATCGTCGGGTCGCCGAGCAGTTCCTCCAGGCTGTTGTAGCTTGTCGTCCCCGGATGGTATTGCCCGATGACCTGCTGCGAACGTTCCCAGCTGCCCGCAAGTTCGAAACCCGGGTGAGCGTTCAGAAACGGTGCATGAAACACGCGCCCCGACATGCCGAACGACAACAGGGCAGTCTTGATCGTGGCCATCGAACCCTCTCGCCTTACGAACGGTGCTCCGTTTCTCCGCCAAAGGCCTTCCAGGCCTCGAAGCCCCCGTCGATATGGCAGGTCTCGAGACCCATTTGCCGGGCGATGTCCGCCGCCAGCGCTGAACGCCAGCCGAGATTGCAGAAGAAAACGAATTCCTTCGGCTCGGCAAATATCGCGTGATGATAGGGGCTGTCCGGGTCGATCCAGAACTCGAGCAGGCCGCGCGGGCAGTGGAAGGCGCCCGGGATGCCGCCCTCGCGTTTGAGTTCCCTCACGTCACGCAGGTCGACGAAGACCACGTCATCCGAGCCGAGCTTGTCGACGGCCTCCGCAGCCGAAATGATGCGTATCCGCTTCTCGGCCGCCGCGACCAGCTCCTTGTAACCGACCCTGCCCATGCCGACTCACCTCCTGGCATCAGTATAGAGGAAGGGAGGCTGCCGGGAACCGATCGTTCCCGGCGGACGATCAGGCGACGTCACCCACGTACCGGTAGTACTCGATGCCGAAATCCTGGAAGCGGTGCTCTTCGGACTGCCCGATGCCGTCGATCAGGAACTCGTCGCGCGGCTCGTAGCGGATGCCTTCCACCGGGAGACCGTCGTGCAGCGCGATGTACTGCGACTCGGTCAGGTCGATGGCCGGCTCGAGCGCCTCGGCAAACCGTATCCTGCGGGTCGCTTCGCGCCAGTCCGGCGCGATAAAAAACGGGATCACCTCGGCGGCATCGCCGCTGCCGTAACCCAGCGTCAACAACTCCTCGCCGGTCAGGTCGATGCCCGCGGCGAGTGCTTGCTCGAGCCCGGCGGCCAGCCAGGCCGGCATCGCGGCCGTGTAAAGATTGCCGAGGTCGCGGTTCCTGTCCGAGCCGAGGGACAGCTTGTCGATGACTTCCCGCTGAAACGTAACGGTGCCGCGGAAGACATGCAGCACGGCCATCGCCAGCGGGTAGATCTCGTTCTGAATGCTTTCCGGGCAGGCCAGCTCCGCTACGGCGGGCCGGCTGTCCATCTCGTCGAGGAGCAGGCCGGGATCGATCCCGGCCGGTAAGCGAGCGCCCAGCCGGTCTCCGGCATGCGCCGGTACGGTCGGTGCATGAATACGTAGCGCAGTGAGCGCATGTGATCGATTGCCGGACGACCGCGCTTGCGGTACATGTCCGCCATCGCGTGCAGCGTCTCGTCGATGTAGCAGGTCGTCGAGTACTTGCCGTTGAAGACCGGGAAGTCCTGGACGTGGGCGCTGCCTTCCCGTGCCTGACCGCAGAAGCGCAGCATCGGCTTGCGAAAATCCATGACGCGGTAATTCGAAGCAGAGCCGGAGCGCATCAGGTCCACGGTCGCGAGCGTCGGGTTCGCTTCGAGCAGCATGGCCACGGCGCCGGCGCCCTGCGTCGGTTCCCCGCTGCTGCCGCGTGCATACTCGGCGATATCGGCGCAGACGATGATCGCCTGCGTGCCGGCGCCGTCGAAGGCGAGATGCCGGATGGCACCCTTCATGGAATAGACGCCCCCAAGGCAGGCGTGTTTGAACTCGGGCACTTCGCAGGCCCGCGACAAGGGCGCCTTACCGATTGAGGGCAGTACCGAATCGAGCATGCCCTTGAGGATAATCGCACCGGCCGAGTTGTCGGTGCTCGACTCCGTACCGAACGCCAGGTAGCTGACTCGCTGCGGGTCGATGTCGTATTGCCGGATCAGTCGCAGGACCGCGTTCGCGGCCATCGTGTAGACGCTTTGATCGGGTCCTCGCATCCGAAAACTTCGCCCGACGACTGCGCGATGCTTGGGCCAGTGATTTCCGGTCCATTCGCACCAGTCCTCGAGCTTGACGCGGTACGGCGGCAGGTAGGCCGCAAGCCCGCTGATTCCGATCGGATTGTTATGTAGGGGTTGTTTCCGATTTACTGATTTCACGACCTGCTCCACCAGGTAAGAGTTTCCGCCGCAGTCCGAGGTCCGCAAGGTGAGCGAGCAACGCGCCGGTCAGCGCGAGCACGATCCATTCGGGCCCCGAATCCTGAAGGGCGGAACGCAACGCGAGCAGCAGGCACAGGCCCGCCGCACTGTTTGCCAATGTCATCAATTGCACGCTCCGGCCGCGGCGACGAGTGGCAGCGAAGAGCAAAACCATCTCGATGATCACGAGGGCGATGACGACATCGACGAGAATTGATGAGGCAGTCATGAAGAGGGAAGTCAACACAGCTTGCCTCCGTTCAGAAAGGTGCGTTCAGGTACACGACGCCGTAATTGACGGTCGCGGCGTACGTGACCCACACGAGATAGGGCGCGAGTAGCCATGCCGCAACCGTGTCGCGGCGCGCGCAGACGACGATCAGCAGCACGATCGATGCCCACAGGAAAAACACCTCGAACATCGCCCAGTCCGGGCGTTGCAGGCGAAAGAACAGCAGGCTCCAGCCGACGTTCAGCGTGGCGTTGAGCAACAGCACGATCAGCAGGTTCTGTCGTTCGACCAGGTTGCGGCTGCGCGACCAGGCCCTGACGGCTGCGATCGCCGTCAACGCATAGATGAGCGTCCACGCAGGACCGAACAACCAGTCCGGCGGTTGCCAGGAAGGTTTTTCGAGCGCGAAGTACCAGTCGCCGAGGTCGGTCATCAGGCCGCCGAGCACGGCGACTGCCGCTGCGGCCAGTCCCGCGAGCACTATTGGCACAAGTAACTGTCGTCTCGGCATGTTCATCGTCGTCGTGCTCATCGTGGGTTGAATCCGACCAGGTGGGCGAGGTCCTTGAGAAAGATGCGTACGTGAGCGGCGGGTTTGGCCCGCACCAGCCGCTTGTTCATATAGGCATCCCAGGTGAGTTTCTGCACATCGGGATCGCGGCAAATGCTGACGAACTTTTCGCGGCGCTTATCGCTCGAGTACCACCAGTACTGCATGACGCCGAGTACCCAGAAGACGATGCGGTATTCGCTCATGAATTCCCGACGGGCCTGCCGCAGCGCCCGCGGATTGTTGCTCTCGAGCAGCTGTGCCGTGGCCGCCGCCGCGCTGCGCCCGCTGCTCATTGCATAGTAGATGCCCTCGCCGGACGACGGCGCAACCGTTCCGGCCGCATCGCCGCACAGCACGACATCCTGCCCGTTGTCCCAGCGCCGCAACGGTCTGAGCGGCAGCGGTGCTCCCTCGCAACGGATTACATCGTTATCACGCAGCCCTGATTTTTCGCGCATCGATTTGACCGCGCCGCGCAGCGAGAAGCCCTTCACCGCTGAGCCCGCGCCGACACTCGTGCATTCACCGTGCGGAAACACCCAGCCGTAAAAATCGGGCGACACCGCACCCTGGTAATAGACGTCGCAGCGCCACGGGTCGAACGCCGGCGTCTGCGCTTGCGGCGATTTGACGATCTCGTGGTAAGCGAACACGTGCGGCATGTTGTAGCGCTCGCCGAGGGTCTGCTGCCGAACCTTCGATGCCGCACCGTCCGCTCCGATGACCGCGCCGACGCGGACTTTTTTCGTGGTGCCTTTGTCGGTGCACCTGTAGCAAACGCTCGGGCCGGGCCCCGCGTGCCATTCGAGCGACTCGAACTTGCCTTTGACCAGTTCAGCGCCGTTGTCCGCCGCCCGCTTGCGGAGCCAGGGATCGAACGTGCCGCGGTCGACCATGCCGACGAAGCCGCCGATGTCCATGTCCACCATCGCATTGGATGGCGCGACCATGCGTGCCGAGGTCACGCGGGTTTCGAGCAGCGATTCGGGGATTGCATGTTCTTCGAGCAGTTTTGGCGGGATGGCGCCGCCGCAGGGTTTGATGCGCCCGTCGCGATCGAGAAGCAACACCCGGTGCCCCTGCCGCGCCAGCTCCAGCGCTGCTGTCGCTCCGGCGGGTCCACCACCGATCACCGCGACATCGAAATCCTGTTTGCTGTGCACTTTGTTCATTGCGCTCAACCTGCCTCCACGGCGACGGAATCCATCGGGGTACCGCGCCGATGCCAGAGCCGCGTTGCGATAAATGCGGCGATGCCAAACAACACGGCCTGGGCGAAAAATACGACCGAGTAAGCATGCAGCACCGACCCGGTGAGGACACGGACGAGATCGACGGCGCCGGTGCCGATGATGCCACCGACAGCAAAAGCGACGGCCTGGGCGGCACCCCAGACTCCCATGCGGGTGCCACTGCGCTGTTTATGTCCCTGGGAAACGAGCGCCATCATTGATCCGATGGCCGCCACGGCAAAGCATCCGTTGGCGATGCCGAGGGCAAACACGCTGGCTGATAACGGCCACTCGGCGCCGACGTAACCGGCGACCGACAGGGCGCCGAGCAGTAAGCCCGAACCCGCGCATCCACCGACCACGGCATGGCCGAGCATGCGGGAGCGTTGGTCGCGCATGCGCTGACCGAGGATCGCCACGAACAGCATGCCGATCAGTACGCCGGTGTGCTGGATGCCGCCGAGCTGCGTGGACTCCCCGGGCGTCAATCCGAACACGGCACCCGCGAAGGGCTCGAGGATCAGATCCTGGGCGCTGTAAGCGAGCATCGAAATGAAGACGAACACGCCGAAACGCCGCGTATGGTCTTCCCGCAGCACGCTGACCAGCGCAGCAACGAAGCCCGGTGCCGCAGGACGCTCCCCGGCGGCCTGAACCGGGGCCCCTTCCGTGCCGGCGATGCTGTCCTCGAGGCCGCGCAGCGCGAGCAGCGTCAGCACCAGGGCGCATGCCGCAACGATCGAGGTAATGGCGACCAGCCTCGTCAGCGAGAACGGATCGAGGAATGCACCCACGAGGCCTGCCGTCACGGCGAATCCGGCAATCATCATGATCCACGTGATGCTGGCCGCGGCGGCGCGTCGTTCCGGCGCGACGCCACTGGCGAGCAGCACGAGCAGGCAGGTGCCGCTCGCGCCGACCCCCGCACCGATCAACAGGAATGCAATCACGGCGAGTGCGATGCCGCCGAGCGGTTGCATCGACATCAACGCTGTCGCCACTGCCGCGAGAATGCCGCCGAGGCCGAGTACGGTGATGCCGCCGACAATCCACGGTGTGCGGCGCCGGCCCGTATCCGAACCGTAGCCGAAACGCGGCCGTGCGACCTGCACGGCGTAATGCAACGCGACCAGCACGCCGGGCAACAGGGCAGGCAACGCCAGTTCGACGACCATGACGCGGTTCAATGTGGAGGTGGTCAGCACGACGATCGAACCGAGGGCTGTCTGGACGAGACCGAGCCGGACGATACCGAGCCAGCCGAGGGTCCGCGTGGCGCTCACAGCGCAAGGCTCCGGACGGCAAAGGCGCTGGCCAGCATGCCGAGAACGTAAAGCGTCACGCCGTTGGCGCTGAGCCAGGTTGCCCTGGCGACCGGGTCGCGCACGAAGCGCCACATCAGCACTGCCTGCACGGCGACGAGTGCGGCGACGATCAGGGCGTGCCATTCGCGGCCCCAGCCGAGCAGCAGTCCGACAACAACGAGTTGCGGTAACACCATCACGGCGCTGGCGAGTTTCGCCGCGCCGTCGGGTCCGAGCTGCACGGGCAGGCTGCGCACGCCCATGACGCGGTCGCCTTCGATCGCCTTGAAATCGTTCAGCGTCATGATGCCGTGGGCGCCGACGCTGTAGAGCAGGGCGAGCAGCACGATCTTTGTATCGGGCAGGCTGCCGGCCATCACCGCGGCCGCCGTGAACCAGGGCAAACCCTCGTAGCAGAGGCCGACTGCCGCGTTGCCCCACCAGCCGTTCCTCTTGAGGCGAAATGGCGGCGCGCTGTAGGCCCATGCAAGCGCAAGCCCGAGGGTCGCGGCGATGGCGACCCAGGCGCCGAGAAACAGGGAACAGGCGAGCGAGACCATCGTCCAGCCAATGCCGAAGTACAGTGCCCGGCTGCCGGGTACGCGACCGGAGGGGATCGGGCGGTCGGGCTCGTTGATGGCGTCGACGTGCCGGTCGAACCAGTCGTTGACGACCTGGCTGGTGCCGCAGACCAGCGGTCCGGCCAGCAACATACCTGCGATCGCGAATGGCCAGCGTTCTTGTAACGCTTGCCCTGAAGAAATGACGCCACAGCCGTAGGCCCACATCGGGGGGAACCACGTAATCGGCTTGAGGAGCTCGATATAGGCGGAGAGTCCGGACCGATCGGCTGCGACCAGATTGGCTGTCGCACGCCCCATAGAGTGACAATAATACTTGACACTATAGAACGTCAACTAAAAATTACACCTTGCGCCGGGGCCGAAGGGGTCGGAGGGGCGGATCAGGTCTCAAATTCGCCCCAAACGGGACGATGGCAGCTCGAAATCAGTCTTTTTCGTCGAGTTCGCCGATGCCGTAGCGGTGCAGCTTGACGTACAGGCTCTGGCGGGACAGGCCGAGCATTTCAGCCGCCGACGCACGGCTGTCGTCGGTCATTTTCAGCGCGGCCTCGATGCACATGCGCTCGATAATATCCGTCGTCTCGCGGACCAGGTCCTTGAGCGGGACGCGCCCGACGAGTTCGGTCATTTCCTGCAGGGAACGCGGCAGCTCGTCGCCGCTGCCAGCCCTGCGGTGGTTCTTGCCCATCTGTTGGCGGATGACGAAACCGCAGCACGGGTCGTCGCTGTCGAGCGCCGACACGGCCGACAGCTCGACATCGATCGGGGCGCCGTACTCGGGCGTCAGGGTCGTTACGAACTGGCGTACCTCGCCGTGCTCGCGCAGGTTGCGCAACAGCAGATTGACGTCGACGCCGGGTCGGCCGAGCCACGTGTCGAATGGTTTCTGCACGGCCTGCAGGTCCGTTGCTACACCGCACATTTCGAGGAACGCACGATTTGCAGCAATTACCTTGCCATCGACATCGGTAATGACGAAGCCATCGGGTGAGCGATCGACGATATCGAGCACCTGGTGGCTCTTCGAGTCCATCGGGGCTTCGTCCGAGCTCGTGAGCCGGATGAGGAAATAGGGGCCGTCGTCGCGACGCAACAGCGACGCATGCAGGCGGAAGGTCCGGTCGCCGGCCGCGGAGCGGACAATAACGGCTTCGGCGCGGCCGGCGGCGCGAACGCGCAACAGCAGATCCTCGATGGTGTCATTGCTGTTGTCGCTGAAGCCGCGCGGAAACCCCCGGTTGATCAGTTTCGCCGGCGTGGTCTGCAGCGCCTTGCCGGCAGCCGGGTTGGCCTCCACGATCTTGCGGCTGTCGGCGTCGACGAACAGGATCGCCTCCGACGCCAGCGAGAACAGCATGCGATAGCGGACCTCGGCCTGGTGGAGGCGCGCATAGTCGCGTTCGAGTGAACTTTGCGCATCGAGCAGCCGCTGCTGCAGCTGTGATACGAGGCGCAGGTTGCGACCGACCGCGACGACCACGCCGTCTTCCGCCGTCCGCATGGTCTTGTAGCTGATCGGCAGATCGACATCGTCGCCGACCGAATGGTTGACCTGGCGCCAGCGAGTGGAGCGCGCCGTATCCCCGTTGCCAAGCAGGGCCTCAATCTTGGGCTGGCTCTCGACCGTCACCGTATCGACCCACGGCTGCCCGATCCAGTCCTGCGCGACCTGGAGTGCCGGGTCTTCCTTGCTCACGGCCACATCCCTGACGATGCCATCGGCATCGATGATCAGGCTGAGGTCGTGAGTTTCCGCGATCAAAGCCGCGGTTAACTCGCTGGTCATGGCTTCCACTAACAGGTCTGGTGACTGAAACGAAGGCACGAGTGCCACATCCTTAATTGTACACAAGCCGGCGCTCCGCGAGCACCGGAATCCCGAATTAGATCGGGTCCTTACGCTTCATCTTGCGACATAAGTCCGTCATTGTCCGGACGGCGGCCGGTCCATCGGTCGCCGTACCGTCTGCACCCAGTTCGCGGGCGAGGTCAGGAGCGGCATGAAATGGGCGCCCGCCTGCCAGCACGACCACGTCGTCACCGCAGTGGCGGCGAATGGCGGCGATCTGCTCGCCTACCGCGTCGAGGTGGCGGTCAGCGGCGACCGAGACACCGACGACATCGAACGACCTTGCCCGCAACAGCTGGCGAAAGTCGCGCGACGTTGCGGGCGTGCCGCTCCAGCAATTCCAGCCGCCACGGCGCAGGAATTCGAGGAGCACGAACAGGCCGAACGTGTGTTGTTCGCCGAGGGCCGGGACGATCAGGGCAGACATGCCGTTGGCATCATCGGCGCAATTGCCGTCGAAGCAGCGACTGAACTCGAGCAGGATCTCGTGCAGACGACAAACGCCGATGGTCACGTCGGTAAACGAGCATTCATCCTCTTCCCACATTTCGCCGAGCCGCCGCGCGGCGGGGGCCAGCAGGTCAAGGTAGAGACTGGACAACCCGAATCCCTCGGCCCGCAGCGCGCGCACGTAATCCTTCGCGACCGCAGGATCGTGTTCGAGCACCAGGCGGACGAACTCGTCGACCTTGCCCTCGAGTCGGTCGCAGAGCGGTGTAACCGAGGGCAACGCCTGTGCGTCGTCGGGCGTCGAGTCAAATGCGAGCATCAGGCGAGGAATGATGTCTCCTTCAATCGTGCTGCTGAGACGGGAAAGCATGATGCGGCTGAGTTCGCCGAATGCGGCTTCCGTGTCGGAGAAGCGTTCCTGCGCTGGAGACGAGTAAGGTCGCTCCGGGCCGTTTATTTTCATTCTGAGACCCCCTTTCGAAGGTCGATAATAATGAAAATTTCCGGAATGTCACGTCAAGTTGACACAGCTGACAGTGGATCATCGAGCGATTACCTGATTCCGCGCATCCCATTCTTCTTACCGCGGCGCTTGCCCTTCTGTCAAGAAATATTTACGTCCAGTTTAGTTGACACACTAGTCGCTCTGCCTTAGCTTATGTGCCGAAGGTGCCGTGATCGTCTACAAGAAGAAGGAGGCCGCCCGGCCCGATGTCTGGCCACGCAAGCAAAGTCAAGCATCCGCATCGGCTGTACACGGCGGCTGAACGCCGCCGTCGCGACGAGTCGATGTGGACGATCGTGCAGGGCGTACTGGCACCGCTGCAATTCATCGTGTTTGCCATCAGCCTGGTGCTCGTCTGGCGCTATCTCGCGTTCGGCATCGGTGCCGAGGCCGCCACCGTGTCGGTCGTTATCAAAACGCTCGTCCTGTACGCGATCATGGTGACGGGTTCACTGTGGGAACGGGACGTGTTCGGCCGCTACCTGTTCGCGCGGCCCTTCTTCTGGGAGGACGTCGTCAGCATGCTGGTGATCGCGCTGCACACGGCGTATCTCGCCAGCGTCTTTTTCGGTCTGCTCGATATCCGCGGCCAGTTCTACCTTGCCCTGCTTGCCTATCTCGCGTACGTCATCAACGCGGCGCAGTTCCTGATCAAGTTGCGTATGGCCCGCAGGGAAGAGCGCGCATCGGCAACGCGGTCGCTGGCCGGAGCAAGCGGATGAGTTCGTCCGCCACCGCAACCCGCACCGCCACGCCGGACCGTCGCGAGCGAGACGTGCTGCGCGAACGCGGCCAGCGCGAAGTGTTCTGCGGCCTGACGTCCATCGTCTGGCTGCACCGCAAGATCCAGGATGCATTCTTCCTGGTGGTCGGGTCACGCACCTGTGCGCACCTGATCCAGTCCGCCGCCGGAGTGATGATCTTTGCCGAGCCGCGGTTCGCGACCGCCATCATCGGCGAACGCGACCTCGCCGGCCTCGCTGACGTCAACGACGAACTCGACCGCGAAGTCGGGCGCTTGCTCGAGCGGCGTCCCGACATCCGCATGCTGTTCCTGGTCGGCTCGTGTCCGTCGGAAGTCATCAAGCTCGATTTGCATCGCGCGGCCGAGCGACTCTCGCGCGAATTCATGCCGCGCGTTCGCGTCGTCAACTATTCCGGCAGCGGCATCGAGACCACCTTCACCCAGGGCGAGGACGCCTGCCTTGCAGCGCTCGTGCCCGAGATGCCGCAGGCAGACGCAGCGGCAAGTTCCTTGCTGATCGTGGGTGCCCTGGCCGAGATCGTCGAGGACCAGTTCCGGGCAATATTCCGCGACCTCGGTATCGCGTCGGTCGAGTTCCTGCCCGCACCGCGCGCCGATGCGATGCCGGCCGTCGGCCGGGGGACGCGCTACCTCCTTGCGCAACCGTTCCTGTCCGATACGGCGCGGGCCCTCGACGAGCGTGGCGCCCGTCGGCTGGCGGCCCCGTTCCCGATCGGAGAAGAGGGAACGACCGCCTGGCTGCGTGCCGCCGCGGCCGAATGGCAGGTCGCTGACAAGCGCTTTGACGAGGTGACAAAGGGGCCGCGACAGAGAGCGAGCCGGGCCCTGCAGCGCTACCGCGACGAACTCGCGGGGCGGCGAATCTTCCTGTTCCCCGATTCGCAGCTCGAGATTCCGCTCGCGCGCTTTCTCGCCCGCGAGCTCGACATGCAACCGACCGAAGTCGGCGTCCCGTACCTGCACGGCGAACACATGAAGGAAGAACTCGAGTGGCTGCCCGATGACGTGCAGCTCAGCGAGGGCCAGGACGTCGACCGGCAACTCGATCGGTGCCTCGAGACCGGCCCCGACCTCGTCGTCTGCGGCCTCGGGCTCGCGAATCCGCTGGAGGCGCAGGGTATCTCGACCAAGTGGTCGATCGAATTGCTGTTCTCCCCGATCCACGGCTATGAGCAGGCGGCCGATTGCGCCGAACTGTTCGCGCGGCCGCTGCGCCGTCGCAACAAACTGGTGGTCTGAATGGAACTGACGCTCTGGACATACGAAGGACCGCCGCACATCGGGGCAATGCGCGTTGCGACCGCCATGCGCGACGTCCATTACGTCCTGCACGCGCCGCAGGGCGATACCTATGCGGACCTGCTGTTCACGATGATCGAGCGTCGCGATGCCCGGCCGCCGGTCACCTACACGACCTTCCAGGCACGGGACCTCGGGGCCGATACGGCGGATATGCTGCAGCAGTCCATCCGCGAGGCCTACGAGCGCTTCCAGCCCGAGTTGATCCTCGTCGGGGCGTCCTGCACGGCCGAACTGATCCAGGACGACCCGGGTGGGCTCGCGCGTGCGCTCGGGCTGCCGGTTCCGGTCGTGCAGCTCGAACTGCCGGCTTACCAGCGCAAGGAAAACTGGGGGGCGGCAGAGACTTTCTATCATCTCGTCAAGGCCATGGTGACGCGCGCGGGCGACGCCGGTGCGCAACGCGACAACGGCCGGCCGAGCTGCAACATCCTCGGACCGACCGCACTCGGATTCCGCCACCGCGACGACGTCGACGAAATTTCGCGACTCGTCACCGATCTCGGTATCGACATCAACGTCATCGCGCCGTGGGAGGCCACGCCGGCCGACCTCGCGCGGCTCGGCGCGGCGGACTTCAATATCGTGCTGTATCCGGAAGTTGCCGAGACCGCTGCCCTGTGGCTCAAACGGCAGTGCGGCCAGCCGATGATCGACGTGACGCCGATCGGCGTGTCCGCCACGCGGGAATTCGTTTGCGCAGTGGCGGAAGCTGCCGGGGTCAGTCCCGACCCGGTGCTGGACGCGCAGACATCGCGCCTGCCCTGGTATTCCCGCTCGGTCGATTCGACCTACCTGACCGGCAAACGGGTATTCATCTTCGGTGACGCCACGCACGCGGTTGCGGCCGCGCGGGTCGCGAGCGAGGAAATGGGCTTCGAAGTCGTCGGCCTCGGTACCTACAGTCGCGAATTCGCGCGCAACGTGCGGGCGGCGGCACGGCTATACGGTATCGATGCCCTGATTACCGACGACTACCTGGAAGTCGAGCAGGCCGTCAAGGACCTGCAGCCGGAGCTGATACTCGGCACGCAAATGGAACGGCATATCGCCAAGCGACAGGGTATCGCCTGCGCGATGATTTCGGCGCCGATGCACGTCCAGGACTTTCCGGCCGCACGCAGTCCGCAGATGGGCTTCGAGGGTGCCAACGTGCTGTTCGATGCCTGGGTTCATCCGCTGGTCATGGGCCTCGAGGATCACCTGTTGCGGATGTTCAGCGAGGACTTCGAATTCAGTAACGATGCCCGCCCGTCGCACCTTGGTGCCGGCACCCGCCCAGCCGACGCCGCCGCCGATGACAAAACCGACGAGGATGGCGATGCGCTCTGGACCGACGATGCCGAACAGGCCCTGTCGCGGATCCCGTTCTTCGTGCGTGGCAAGGCGCGCCGCAATACGGAACGCTACGCGCGCGAGCGCGGGCTGACGCCAATTTCCCTGGAAACGCTCTACGATGCCAAAGCCCACTACAGCCGCTGACCGGCAGGCGCCGATGCGCGTGACCCTCGTCACGCTCGACGGCCACCTCGCGAGCGCCGCGGAACGCGCTTTCGCGAAATTGCAGCGCGCCACCGGCACGGTCCGCTGCAGCCTGCACTGTGCCGGCGAGTGGTCGGACCCCGACCGGCTGCAGCGTTGCCTCGAGGACATCGACAAAGGCGACATCATCATTGTTTGTATGCTGTTCATGGACGAGCACATCAAGGCCGTCCTGCCCGCGCTGACACGTCGCCGGGACGCATGCGACGCGATGCTGTGTTTCATGTCGGCCGGCGAGGTCATGCGCCTGACCCGCATCGGCGGGTTCTCCATGGACGGCAGCCAGAGCGGTCCGCTCGCCCTGCTGAAAAAGCTTCGCGGCAGTCGCAAGAAGGCGTCCGCCAGCGGCGCCAAACAGCTCGCCCTGATCCGGCGGTTGCCGCGCATCCTGCGTTTCATTCCCGGGACTTCCCAGGACCTGCGGGTCTATTTCCTCGCCATGCAGTACTGGCTCGCCGGTTCCGAGCCCAATATCCGCAACCTGGTGGCCCTGATGATCACGCGCTACGCCCGCGGCCCGCGGGAGTACCTGCGTGGCACGCTGAAGGTTGCGGATCCCGTCGAGTATCCTGACACCGGCGTCTATCATCCGCGGATGCAGGGGGCCGTCGCGGACAACATCGCGGCACTGCCGGCCGCCGACGGTTCGCGCGGTACGGTCGGGCTGTTGCTGATGCGTTCCTATGTGCTCGCTGGCAATACGCGGCATTACGACGCCGTCATCGCGGCTCTCGAAGCACGCGGGCTGCGCGTCATTCCGGCATTCTCGTCCGGGCTCGATGCACGGCCGGCAATCGATCGCTTCTTCCGGGGTGAGCCGCGCATCGACGCACTGGTATCCCTGACCGGGTTCTCGCTCGTCGGCGGGCCGGCCTATAACGACGCCAGCGCGGCCGCTGCCGAGCTGGCGGAACTGGATACACCGTATTTCGCCGCACACTCGACCGAATTCCAGTCGCTGCAGGCATGGCAGGCATCGGACCACGGCCTGCTGCCCGTCGAGACGACGATGATGATCGCCATTCCCGAACTCGATGGCGCCATCTGCCCGACGTTGTTTGCCGGCCGCTCCGCACAAGCGAGGGGCGGCGATCGCGAGATGCAGCCGCAGGAGGATCGCGTCGACGCGCTCGCCGGTCGCGTCGCCCGCCGGGTTGCTTTGCGCCGCTCGGTGCGCGAGCAGCGCAAACTCGCGATCGTGCTGTTCAACTTTCCGCCGAACGGCGGCGCAACGGGCTCGGCCGCTTATCTTTCGGTGTTCCGCTCGCTCTTCAACACGCTCGTGCGCCTTGGATGACTACGTGCGGCGCCAGCCCTGGCTGGCGGACATCGAGTCGGCATGGGGGCCGGCGCCGGGCAGGCACCAGTCCGATGGCAGCTCGATCCAGGTGCTGGGTCGGCAGTTCGGCAACGTTCTGGTCGGCGTGCAGCCGGCTTTCGGCTACGAAGGCGACCCGATGCGGCTGCTGTTCGAGAAGGGGCTCGCGCCAACGCATGCGTTCGCCGCCTTTTACCAGTACCTGCGCGAGGATTTTGGTGCCGACGCCGTCCTGCACTTCGGCACCCACGGCGCGCTCGAATTCATGCCGGGCAAGCAGACGGGCCTGTCGGCCGACTGCTGGCCCGATCGCCTGATCGCCGACCTGCCCAACTTCTACCTCTATGCCGCCAACAATCCGTCGGAGGCAACCATCGCGAAGCGCCGCTCGGGGGCGACTCTGATCAGCTATCTCACCCCGACCGTGACGCGCGCCGGACTGTATCGCGAACTCAGCGAGCTGCAGTCGTCGATCGACCGCTGGCGCGGCACGAGCGATGCGGCCGGGCGGGAGCGTGAGGAACTCGCCACGCTGATCCAGTCGCAGGCGGCGGACCTCGAACTCGCCGACGCCGGGCAGGACTGGCAGGACGGCGCCGAGGACCAGGTGATGCAATTGACGGCCCGGCTCGACGAGCTCAGGGATTCGCTCATACCGCACGGGATGCACGTCGTGGGCGAGGCGCCGTCCGCGGCCGAGCGGGCGGAACTGCTCGATGCCATCGTCTCGACCGAGGCCGTTGCAATCGGCGAAGAGCAGCGTGCCGCACTCGTGGCCGCGGCGATGGCCAACAAGCGCACTGGCGACAGCGCACACCGCGAGTTGCTCGACCGCCTGCGCAAGGTCGATCGTCACCTGCAAAGCGATGCCGAACTCGACGGGATCGTGCATGCGCTCGATGGTGGCTTCATCGCGCCGGTCGCCGGTGGTGACCTGATGCGCTCGACCGAGATCCTGCCGACCGGACGCAACATTCACGGCTTCGATCCGTTCCGGTTGCCGAGCCGTTTTGCGGTCCGGACCGGTGCAAAGCAGGCCGACGAACTGCTGGCAAAATACGAACACGACCAGGGACGCCTGCCCGAATCGGTCGCGGTCGTGCTGTGGGGAAGCGACAACCTCAAGTCCGAAGGCAATTCAATCGGCGAGGCACTTCACCTGCTCGGCGCGCGGCCGAGCTTCGACAGCTACGGTCGACTAACGGGCGCCGAACTGATTCCGCTCGAGGAACTCGGCCGGCCACGGATCGACGTTGTCATGACCCTGTCGGGCATCTTCCGTGACTTGCTGCCGCACCAGACACAAATGCTGGCCGAGGCCGCATGGCTGGCCGCAGTTGCCGATGAGCCGGTCGAGCAGAACTTCATCCGCAAGCACGTGCTCGAGTACCAGCGTGACTGCGACTGCGATCTCGAAACGGCCGCGCTCCGCGTCTACAGCAACGCGGTCGGCGCTTACGGATCGAACGTGAATCACGTCATCGAGAGCGGGCACTGGCAGGACGATGCCGAACTGGCGAACCAGTATGCGCAACGCAAGTGCTATGCCTACAGCCGTTCGGGCGCGGTCGACAAGCAGTCGCTGTTGCTGGAGCGCTCGCTGCAGGACGTCGACTTCGCCTACCAGAACCTGGAATCGGCCGAGCTCGGCGTAACGAGCATCGACCACTACTTCGACACCCTCGGCGGAATCAGCAAGGCCGTGCAGCGGGCGCGCGGCGACGAGATCGAGGTGTACGTCGGCGACCAGACGGGCAGCGCCAACGTCGTCCGCACGCTGGCGGACCAGGTCGCGCTCGAAACCCGCACGCGCATGCTCAATCCGCGCTGGTACGAAGCCCTGCTCGACCATGGCTTCGAGGGCGTGCGGCAGATCGAGTCGCACGTCACCAATACGATGGGCTGGTCGGCGACCACGGGCAAGGTCGCCCCGTGGGTCTATCAGCAGATATCCGAGACTTACATGCTCGATGCAGAAATGCGCGAGCGCCTGGCCAAGCTGAATCCGGCGGCCTGCGCGAAAGTCGCGCACCGGCTGCTCGAGGCCTATGACCGCAAGTACTGGTTTCCCGACGACGAGACCCTGGCCGCCCTGGAGAAGGCCGGCGAAGAACTCGAAGATCACATTGAAGGAGTTGCAGAGGTGGCAGCATGACGAGCACCGCACGTTCGCGAGACGCACGCCCATTCCCCGTTCCGGTTACGGTCACTTCGAAGCAGCCGGACGGCGAGGGCAGCGTGCAGGTCCAGCTCGATCCCGGCGACGAAATCGACGGGGCCAAGGTCTTCGCCGTTTACGGCAAAGGCGGAATCGGCAAGTCGACAACCTCGTCCAACCTGTCGGTCGCGTTTTCCAAGCTCGGCAAGCGCGTGCTGCAGATCGGTTGCGACCCCAAACACGACTCGACCTTCACGCTGACCAAGCAGCTGGTGCCGACTGTCATCGACGTGCTCGAGTCGGTCGAGTTTCACTCCGAGGAACTGCGTGTCGATGACTTCGTCTACGAGGGCTTCAACGGCGTCATGTGCGTCGAGGCCGGCGGCCCGCCCGCTGGTACGGGGTGCGGCGGCTATGTCGTGGGGCAGACCGTCAAGCTGCTGAAGCAGCATCACCTGCTCGAGGATACCGACGTCGTCATCTTTGACGTGCTCGGCGACGTCGTGTGCGGCGGATTTGCCGCGCCGCTGCAGCACGCCGAACGCGCGCTGATCGTGGCTGCCAACGACTTCGACTCGATTTTCGCGATGAACCGCATCGTCTCCGCGATCTCGGCCAAGGCCAAGAATTACAAGGTGCGAGTCGGCGGCGTCATCGCCAACCGCAGCGCCAACACCGACCAGATCGATGGCTTCAACGCGCACGTTGGTCTGGATCGCATTGCGCACTTCCCGGACCTCGACATCATCCGCCTCAGCCGGTTGAAGAAATCGACACTTTTCGAAATGGACGACTCACCGGAACTCGCGGCCGTACGCAACGAATACATGCGGCTTGCCGAAGCGTTGTGGCAGGGCGTCGACGTCCTCACGCCGGCGCCGATGCGCGATCGCGAGCTATTCGACTTCCTCGGTTTTGACTGAGAACGACATGACCTACCAGATACGACGCGAACAGCTGACTGAATACTTCGACCAGACCGCGAGCAAGGCATGGGCGCAACTGACGTCGGATGAACCCCTTACGGGCATCCGGGCGACGGTGCGTGCCGGTCGCGATGAAATGCGGGCGACGATCCTGGAACGCCTGCCGCGCGATCTGTCGGGCAAGCGCCTGCTCGATGCGGGCTGCGGCACCGGTGCTTTTGCGGTAGCGGCCGCCGAACGGGGCGCGCAGGTCACGGCCATCGATGTCTCGCACAACCTCATCGAGATCGCCCGCGCCCGCACGCCCGATCATCTCGAGGACGATATTGATTATCGCGTCGGTGATATGTGCGATGCGCAGCTCGGGGAGTTCGACTATGTCGTCGCAATGGACTCGCTGATTCACTACCAGCCGAAAGACGTCGTTGCCGTGCTGCGCGATTTCGCCGCACGCTGCCGACACAGCATCCAGTTCACGTTCGCACCACACACCTATGCGCTCGCGACGATGCATTTCGTCGGTCGCCTGATTCCGCACCGGCGCCACCGCGCGCCGTCGATCGTACCCATCGTCGAGCGGCGGTTGCAGGAAAGCCTGCACTCGGAGGTTGCGCGCCAGGGCTGGGAGGTCGGCAACAGCAAGCGTGTGACCAGCGGCTTCTATATCTCGCAGACCATGGAGCTGAGTCACCGATGAAGCCCCTGGGCGGCAAGCTGGCACGCGCGTGGACCCATGTCGGTCCGCGCATGCTGCCGTTTGCCGACGTCGCGACCGATGAGCTGCCGCTTGGGCGGCTGCTGCGCCTGTCGCTGTTCCAGGGCTCCGTCGGCATGGCCGTCGTGTTGCTGACCGGCACCCTCAATCGCGTCATGATCGTCGAACTCGCGGTTCCGGCGTGGCTCGTGGCGAGCATGGTGTCCCTGCCGCTGTTCTTCGCCCCGTTCCGCGCCCTCGTCGGGTTTCGGTCCGATGCCTACCGGTCGGCACTCGGCTGGCGCCGGGTGCCATTCATCTGGTTCGGTTCGCTGATGCAATTCGGCGGCCTCGCGATCATGCCGTTTGCCCTGCTCGTGCTGTCGGGCGACACCCACGGTCCCGTCGTCTTCGGCCAGGTCGGCGCGGCACTGGCGTTCCTGCTGGTCGGCGCCGGAATGCACACGACCCAGACCGCGGGACTCGCGCTCGCGACCGATCTCGCGCGTCCCGATCTGCGGCCGCGGATCGTGGCGCTGTTATTCGTGACGCTGCTGGTCGGTATGCTCGTGAGTGCGCTCGTGTTCGGCTGGCTGCTGGCGGACTTCACGCAGCTCAAGCTGATCAAGGTCGTGCAGGGCGCTGCCGTGGTCACCATGGTGCTCAACGGCATCGCACTCTGGAAACAGGAGGTCCGCAGGCCCGATCGCGTGGTCGATGACACCGACTTCCGCAAGGCCTGGCGCACGCTGATGGCGGATCCGCGTGCCGGCCGGCTGCTCGCGGCCGTTGCCTTGGGCACGGCCGGATTCACGATGCAGGACATCCTGCTCGAGCCGTACGGTGGCCAGATTCTCGGCATGTCCGTCAGCCAGACGACGTCGCTGACGGCGCTCCTTGCTGCCGGCATGCTGGTCGCCTTCGTGCTCGCGGCACGTCGTATCGGCACCGGCATGGATCCGCACCGACTGGCCGCCTACGGCGCGACCATCGGCATCGCCGCATTCACGATCGTCACGTTCGTCACGGTGCTGCAGTCGCCGTACGTCTTCGGCCTCGGCGTCGCCCTGATCGGCGTGGGCAGCGGCCTGTTCGCTGTCGGCACGCTGACGGCCGCGATGGACCTTGCACAGGACGGCAACAGCGGCATCGCGCTCGGCGCCTGGGGCGCCGTCCAGGCGACCGCGGCCGGTGTCGCGATTGCCGCCGGCGGAATCCTGCGGGACTTCGTCGACAGCCTCGTCGCGAACGAGGCCCTCGGGCCGGCCCTGACCAGTGCGTCGACCGGCTACGCCGTCGTTTACCAGATCGAGGTGGTGCTGCTGTTCGCAACCCTCGTCGCCATCGGCCCGCTCGCGGCATTCGCCGGGCGCGCCAACCATCAACGGGAAAAACCCCTGGGTCTCGCCCAGTTCCCGAGCTAACCATGAAAGGGGAGAAGTGACATGTCATTCGGCCTTACCAGCAATATCGACCTGGCTGAGATCCTCTTTACGCTGTTCTGGGTCTTCTTTATCGGCCTCATCATCTACCTGAGGCGCGAAGACAAGCGTGAAGGGTATCCGCTCGAGTCGGATCGTTCCGACGCGATTACTGTTCAGGGATTTCCGGCGATTCCGGAAGCGAAGGAATTCCTCCTGCCGCACGGCGGCACGCAGACGGCGCCGCGTGCCGAAGCGCGCGGCCCCGATCCGGCCGCAACGCCGGCCGCACCGCACCCGGGCGCCCCGCTGATTCCGACGGGGGACCCGCTCGTCGACGGGAACGGCCCGGCGGCGTACGCGAACCGCGCGGATTCACCCGACCGTACGTTTTATGGCAAGAACCGCGTCGTGCCGATGCGGCTGCTGCCCGATTTTGCCGTTTCCGAACGCGACACCGACCCCCGCGGCATGCCGGTCGTGGCCGCCGACGGCGAAACCGTCGGCACGGTAAGCGACGCCTGGATCGATCGTTCCGAACCGATGATCTATTACCTCGAGGTGAGTCGGGACGACGGTACGCCGAACGTGCTCGTGCCGTTCGCGTTTGCGGACCTCAACAAGCAGCGCGGCCGGATCGAGGTTGATGCGCTTTATCTCAAACAGTTTGCCAACGCACCGCGGTTGCGCTCGCCCGACGAGATCACGCTTCTCGAAGAAGACAAGATCTGTGCGTATTTTGCGGGCGGCACGCTGTACGCCGATGACGCGCGCCAGGAGCCGCTGCTGTGAGCGAAATCCCCGAACATGGGCGGGAACCGGTGCCGGGCCTGCCCGCGTACCTGCCGCCCGGCGAGGAGATTCTCTGGCAGGGTAAGCCGAACTGGAAGCGGTTCGCGGTGCGTGCCCTGCACGTGCGCAAGCTCGCATTCTATTTCGCTGCACTGCTCGCGATTCGTCTCGTGGTGCAGCCCGAGTTCGGCTCGCACGCGGGCTTCCTGGTCCTCGCCGTGCTTGCGCTCGGGCTGCTGACCCTGCTGGCCTGGCTCATGGCGCGTTCAGCCCTCTACACGATTACGAACCAGCGCGTCGTCATGCGCTTTGGCATTGCGTTGCCGCTGTCCGTCAACCTGCCCTATACCACCATCGACAGTGTCGATCTGCGTGCCCATGGCGAGGGCGCCGGCGACATCGCGATTCGTCCCGAGATGAACCGCCGTCTGTCCTATATCGTCATGTGGCCGCACGTGCGGCCGTGGCGGTTCGCGCCACTGCAGCCGATGATGCGCTGTCTCGACGACGCGGCGGATGCGGCCGGGATTCTCGGCGCCGCGCTCGCGGCTGCGAACGGAACCAGCCAGGTCGGGATGCATGACAGGGCCGATGAACCCGGGCGCAACCAGGACGCACTGAATGGCAGGCGACCCTTCCCGCTGCCGCCGCTGATCGGGGCGGCGTCGCTGATCGGCATCGTCGTCGCGTCGGTCGCCTGGCTGCAACTGACGACCGAGCCCGTGATCGACGATCCGTCGGCCGATGCAGTGCAGTCGATTGCCCTGCGTTTCGCCGATCGCGACGACGGCGCTGTCGTCGTCATCGATGCCGAGAGCGATGCGGTCATCGACGTGCTCCAACCCGGGACCAATAATTTCCTGCGCGCGACGCTGCGCGGCCTCGTCCGCAGTCGCCACGCGATCGGCGACCTGTCGGAGAAGCCGTTCCGGCTCTCCCTGATCGCCGATGGCCGCCTGCTGCTGACCGATCCCGTGACATCGCGCCACGCGGACCTGTGGGCGTTCGGCGAAACCAACGCTTTGGCGTTCAAGCGATTTCTCGGCTTCAGGCCCGACGCCGCAACAACGCCGGCAGTCGAAATCGACGACATCAGCGCCAGCAACGACATACCCAAGAACCAGGAGGAACTGCATTGACCACCAAGACGGCAGACACCACTCATAATGCATCGACGGAGCAGGCACGCCACGAGACGCTGCTGACCCCGCGCTTTTACCGTACCGATTTCGAGGCGATGGACCGCATGGATCTCGACGCCGTGCGTGACGACTGGAACAAGCTCATGCAGGAGTTTCGCAACGACAAGAACAAGAACCATTTCAAACGGGATGAGCAGTACGATGCGGACCGACGCGAACTAACGCCCGAGCTGGAGAAAGAGTTTCTCGATTTTCTCGTGTCGTCAGTGACGGCCGAATACAGCGGCCATGTCCTGTACGCGGACATCAAGCGCGCCGTGGACAACGAGGACATGCGCGAAGTGATGGGTTACATGGCACGTGACGAATCGCGGCATGCCGGCTTCATCAACAGCGCACTCAAGGATTACGGCAACCCCGTCAATCTCGGCTTTTTGAGGAAGGCGAAAAAATACACCTACTTCAATCCGAAATTCATCTTCTACGCGACCTACCTGTCGGAGAAGATTGGTTACGCGCGCTACATCACGATCTACCGGCAGCTCGAACGCCGGCCGGAACTACGCTTCCACCCGATCTTCCGCTGGTTCGAACAATGGTGTAACGACGAATTCCGCCATGGCGAGGTGTTCGCGCTGTTCATGAAGGCGCATCCCGAATTGCTGCGCGGCCACAACCGTCTCTGGATACGTTTCTTCCTGCTTGCCGTGTTCGCCACGATGTTCGTCAGGGATCACATGCGCCCGGCGATGCACGAGGCACTCGGTTTCGAACCGACCGAATACGACCTGCGCGTCCTGAACATCACGTCCGAGATTACGAAGCAGATCTTCCCGTTCACCCTCAATCTTGACGACCCTCGCTTCCTCCAGGGCCTCGAGCGCCTCGCCAGAATCGGCCAGGCGTCGGCGCAGGCGAAGCAGCAGGGCGGCCTGGCCGGCCTCGTCAAGCGCGCCGGCCTCGGCATTGCCGGTGCGGCGGTCTTTGCCCGCCTGTACACGCTGCCGACGGTCAGTAATGAAGCGCCGGACTGTGTCCGGCTGGCACCGACCTGGTAGACGAACGCGACGATGGACTACCTGCTGCCGATCCTGTTCGTGGTTGCCGTCTGGTGGCTCAGCACGGTCGTGCTGCTGTATCGGGCAGGATTGCCGCAGTCGACCTACCCGGCGACGCTGGCAGGGGCGGCGGTACTCGCCGCCGTCGGGCTGGTCGCGGTCGTCCTGACGCGTGACAATCCCGACGCGGGCGCTGCCTACGGGGCGTTCGCCGCCGCGCTCGCGGTCTGGGCGTTCCTCGAAACCAGCTATCTGCTCGGTTTCGTTACGGGTCCGCGGCCACAGCCCTGTCCACCCGATACGACCATGGCCGGGCGCTTCGGCTATGGCATCCGCGCCTGCCTGTACCACGAACTCACGATACTGGCGACGGCGGCGCTGTTGGCCGCGCTGACCTGGAACGCGGTGAACCGCGTCGCGTTATGGACGTTCGTTATCGTCTGGCTGATGCGCTGGAGCACCAAGCTGAACATCTTCCTCGGCGTCCGGAACCTGCGCCACGAATTCTGGCCCGGCCATTTGCAGTACCTCCAGTCCTATGCACGGCAGCGGACGATGAATCCGCTGTTTCCGTGGTCCATGCTGGTCGCACTGCTGCTGATCGGCGTGCTCGCCGGCGAGGCCGTCGGAGCGCGGCACATCCCGGCCGAGCGAACCGGCGCCATGCTGCTCGCGACGATCCTCGCGCTCGCGGCGCTCGAGCACCTGTTCCTGATGCTACGATTACCCGACGACGCGCTGTGGCGGCTCGGTACGCGCGCCCGCGACGTTTGAGGAAAACAATGAATCCGACGTTTCCATTCCCGGCCATCGTTGCACAAGAGGACATGAAACGCGCGCTGATGATCTCGGCGGTCGACGAGACGATCGGCGGCGTGTTGTTGTTCGGTGATCGGGGAACAGGAAAATCAACGGCCGTGCGTGCCCTCGCGCGTTTGCTGCCGCCGATACACGCGGTTCCCGGATGCCCGTACTCGCTGCCGGCGTCGTCGAC
>JARRMH010000019.1:0-16384 GCA_037386205.1 Woeseiaceae bacterium
TGGGCCGTGTCTCAGTCCCAGTGTGGCTGATCGTCCTCTCAGACCAGCTACGGATCGTCGCCTTGGTAGGCCATTACCCTACCAACAAGCTAATCCGACTTAGGCTCATCCAATAGCGCGAGGTCCGAAGAGCCCCCGCTTTCCACCGTAGTGCGTATGCGGTATTAGCTCGAGTTTCCTCGAGTTGTCCCCCACTACTGGGCAGATTCCTAAGCATTACTCACCCGTCCGCCACTCGACGCCTGGAAGCAAGCTTCCATCGTTTCCGTTCGACTTGCATGTGTTAGGCATGCCGCCAGCGTTCAATCTGAGCCAGGATCAAACTCTTCAGTTTAAAGCTTTGAGCTTTAGCTAAAGAACGTAATCCCCAATCTCAATTACTAGCTTTAGAATTTAAGGTTGGTTCTTACGCTGATATTGCTTATCCAACGTCAACGCAAGCACCCACACAAATTATCTGGTTACATTGTTAAAGAGCGATGGGATTCCCGTTTCGCAAATCCCAGCCAGACCAACAATTATACAGCGCAAGCGAGGCTGCTGACCAGCCCTGCGGTCAACGCCGTATTGTCTTGGAGGTCTGTCGAGGGCCACCGTTCCCTCAGCAGGCGGCGCATTATACGGAGCCCGGCCGGCGCGTCAACACCTTTTGCGAGTTTTTTTCCGATTGCGGAAACCCACTATGCGCAGGGGCCCCTGGTTACAGGCCAAGCCCCTGTTTTTACTGTAAATCCCTCTGGCAGGCGCTAGCCCGCGCAGCGCGGCCGCAGGCCGTCGCGGACCTGCTGTCAGGCCTGGTCGCGCGCGTCGCGCCAGTCCTTGTACTCCTGCTGCTCGATGAGCACCTTGAGAAAGCGGTCGCGGCGCAGCTGCTCGGGTATCAGCAAGTGGTCGAAACGATCCTCCAGAACACTCATCGCCTCGGTCGCCCCGGCGTAGTCCTCCGCCGCGGTGCGGGTGCGCAGCAGCGTCCACCAGGCGAGTTCCAGCCCGGGCTCGGCCTCGGTCGCGCCAAGCGCCATGGCCTCGGCCCGCTCGAAATCGCCGAGCGCCATCGCCGCAGTCGCCTTCAGCGACCCGATGACTGCGTCATCGATCCCGAGCGCGTCTTCCAGCCGGTTGAATTCGACGATCGCATCCTCGAAGCGGCGACTCTGTACGTAGAACTCCGCCAGGCCGAGGCTGTAGCGGGCATCCCCCGGGAACGTGTTCGCCAGCGCTCCGGCCGCGGCCCGCAGGCGACCGGGGTCGCGCAGGATCCGCCAGTAGTGGAAATTCTGCTCGACAATGAACGGCTCCTGCCGCAGCGCATCCTCGAGACCGTCGTAAATCTCGACGTAGCGACGCGGATTGCCATCGCGCACCGCCTTGAACAGTTCGCCAACCTGAAAGAGCTGCCCGCGGGTCGGCTTGGGCATCTCGAGGACGCTCCGGACGGACGCCGGCCCCGGCATGGATCGCACCAGGGAGTCGCCTGCGATCTCACTGAACCAGCGGGCCTGGTAATAATCGAACCAGTCGACGATCTGTAACCGGCCGCCACGGCGCAGCAGGTCGTAAGCATGCCACGTGTAGCGAAAGCCCTCGCCGGCATAGCGCACGAGCGCGCGAGCCTCGTCACCGTCTTGCTCGAAAGAAACGATCGTACCGATGATTTCACCGGCCGCTTCCTCTTCGGTACGCGCCGCCGGGAAGGACGACTGGAACATCTGCTGCAGGTTTGACGCAAAGGACTGGGCGAACGCCCGGCGCGCCTCCTCGTCGATGACGCGGGTGCCGAGGACCCTGCTGACGAACGCCTCGTCGTCGATCGCTTCCTGGAACTTGCGAAACGAATTGTCGTTCAGTTCGTCGATGACGGCCACGAACTGTTCGCGCATCCCGGTATCGCCGGACTGCGCCGTCGCCGACGGCGACAGGAGCGTGGCCGCGACGACCATCGCGGCAAGGATCATTATCCTGTTCACTGCATTCATCTCCGGCTAGCGGCCGCGAGGTCGCGACCGGCGCTGTCAGGTGACCGTTACGCGTGCAAACTTGCGCTTGCCCACCTGGAATACATGGGTACTGCCGGCCTCGATCTCGATACCCCTGTCTTCGACCCGTTCGCCGTCGATCCTGACGGCACCCTGCTTGATCATGCGAAACGCCTCGGACGTGCTGCCCACGAGACCGGCACCCTTCAGCAGATGCGCCAGTCCGAGCTTGCCGTCCCGGCTCGGCAGCGAGCTTGCGGCAATCTCATCGGGCATGGCTCCTTTCTGGAAGCGGGCGATGAATTCCTGCCTCGCATTTTCGGCCGCGGCATCATCATGGAATCTGGCAACAATTTCGTGCCCGAGTTCAAATTTTGCGTCGCGCGGATTCATGCCGTCGGCCACGGCCTGTTTCAGTTTCGCGATGTCCGCGAGCGAGCGAAAGCTGAGCACATCAAAATATCGCCACATCAGATCATCGGATATCGACATGATCTTGCCGAACATCTCCCCCGGTGCTTCGGTGATGCCGATGTAGTTGTCGAGCGACTTGGACATCTTCTGGACGCCGTCGAGGCCCTCGAGCAGCGGCGTCGTCATGACGATCTGCGGATCCTGCCCGTAATCCTGCTGCAGCTGGCGGCCGACGAGCAGGTTGAACTTCTGGTCCGTGCCGCCGAGCTCGACGTCCGCCTCGAGCGCCACGGAGTCGTAACCCTGCACGAGCGGATAGAGGAACTCGTGAATCGAGATCGACTGGCCATTCCTGTAACGCTTGCTGAAGTCGTCCCGCTCGAGCATGCGCGCAACGGTATGCCGCGCCGCCAGCCGGATCAGCCCGGCGGCGTCCATCTCGCCCATCCAGCGGGAGTTGAATTCGACCCGGGTCCTGTCCGCATCGAGGATCTTGAATATCTGGGCTTCGTACGTTGCCGCGTTCGCCTTGATCTCCTCGGGGGACAGCGGCGGGCGCGTCGCATTCTTCCCTGACGGGTCGCCGATCATTCCCGTGAAATCGCCGATCAGGAAAACGACGTCGTGGCCCAGCTGCTGAAACTGGCGCATCTTGTTGATCAGCACGGTGTGGCCAATGTGCAGATCGGGGGCCGTCGGGTCGAAACCGGCCTTGACGACCAGCGGCCGGCCCTGCTTGAGCTTGTTCTCCAGCCCGTCTTCGGGCAGTACCTCATCCGTCCCGCGGCTGAGTTCCGCGATGTGTTCCCTGATGTTGCTCATGTCCTTGTCAGTCGAAGATCGGCCGGGGCCTCGTAGGCGCGAACTTTAGCATTGGTACGCGCTTTTGACCTAAATTTTGGCAACCGGTAGAGTACCGGCATCCTTGATACATGGGGACGCAGACTTGGATCGTCCGGTCAGCCCACTCCTTCACGATTACAAGCCGTCTGCAGCCAGGAAGCCCGCGAAGTCCAAAGCCGTCCAGTGGTTCGCGGTGGGCCTCGGCATCCCTCTTGTCGGTGTTGCCCTGCTGTCCGCGCTCGGCACCGACGACGAACCCCTCCCGCCCGTCGTCGAAGAGCCGGTGATGATCGCATCCGATGCCGACATCGTTCCGGTGGAGCAAATGGATGCCGACGCGATCACCGGGGACGTGCTGGAAACCGCACCCCCGCCGTCCGAGTACGACCGGCTGAACCTGACCATCGGGCGCGGCGACACCATGGAGAAACTGTTCCGCCAGCACGGGCTCAACATCGGCGAACTCATGACGATCGCGCAACTCGAGGAGGCGGAAAAGCAGTTTCGGCGGATCAAGCCGGGCGACGTATTCGAAATCGAGCACGACGACGGCAATATCGTCAGCCTCTACTCGAAACTCGACCTGACGCGGGGGCTCAGGATCACCACAGGCGAGGACGGCTTCACCGCGGAGATCATCGACCCCCCCGTCGAGATACAGAAACGTTTTGCCTATGGGGTCATCGAAAAACGTTTTGCCTATGGGGTCATCGAAACTTCGTTGTTCGAGAGCGCGGCACAGGCCGGCCTGTCGGACACGACGATCATGAACATGGCCGGCATCTTCGCCTGGGACGTCGATTTCATCCTCGATATCCGCGCGGGTGACAATTATTACGTCCACTATGAAGAAATCTGGCAGGACGGCGAGTACGTGAAGGATGGCGAAATCATCGCCGCGGAATTCAACAACAACGGACGCCAGATCCGGGCCATCCGGTTTCGGGACGACAACGGTCGAACGGATTACTTCACGCCCGAGGGAAAGAGCGTCCGCAAGGCCTTTATCCGCGCCCCGGTCGACTTCACGCGCATCAGCTCGAACTTCAACCCGCGGCGCAAGCACCCGATCCTGAATACGATCCGCGCACATCGTGGCGTCGACTATGCCGCGCCGCGCGGTACGCCGATCAAGGCCGCCGGCGACGGTAAAGTCATCTTCCGGGGGAATAAGGGCGGTTACGGCAGGGTCGTAATCCTGCAGCACGGGGGCAACATCACGACGTTGTATGCCCACCTGTCCAATTTTGCGGCGAAGGCCCGCCTGGGATCCCGGGTGCGCCAGGGGCAGACGATCGGCTACGTCGGCAAGAGCGGGCTGGCGACAGCCAGTCACCTGCATTACGAATACCGGCTCAACGGCGTCCACCGCAATCCGCGCACCGTGTCGCTGCCCGACGCAGAACCGATCGCCGAGCAGTACCGCGAGCGGTTTCTTGCCCAGGCCGCCCCAATCCTCGAGGAACTCGAGGACTTCAAGCGCACGAGGCTCGCAGCCGTCGCTTACACCTCGCGTTGAGCCGTCATGCCCGAGAACTACATCGGACTGATGTCCGGCACCAGTGTTGACAGTGTCGACGCGGTCCTTGTGAGCTTCGCGGATCAGGGCGTCGACATCCTCGCGACCCACAGCCACCCTCTCGCCGAGACGCTGCAGTTTGCATTGCGCAGGGCCGCGCAAACGCCGCCGGACGAGCCGATCGAAAACATCGGCTCGCTGGATCGACAGATGGGCGAAAGCCTGCGCGACGCCGCGCTCGAGCTGCTGGACAAAAGCGGCGTCACTCCCGGCGACGTCATGGCGATCGGCAGTCACGGCCAGACGGTCAGGCATCAGCCGAACGCGCTCCGGCCCTATACACTGCAGATCGGCAATCCCGACACCATCGCCTCGGGCACCGGTATCACGACGGTTGCCGACTTTCGCGCTGCCGATATCGCCGCCGGCGGCCAGGGCGCCCCTCTCGTGCCGCCATTTCACGCCTGGTTGTTCGGACAGGCATCGCGATTGCGCGTCGTCGTCAACATCGGCGGTATTGCGAACATCACGGTTCTGCCCGCGAATGATGCACCGGTGACCGGGTTCGACACGGGGCCGGGCAACACGCTCCTGGACCACTGGATCAGGCGCCATCGCGGCGAGAATTACGACGAAAACGGCGCTTGGGCGGCATCCGGCACCTGCAACGACGAGCTGCTCGAGCGTCTGCTGACCTTCAGCTACTTCCGGCTCGCTCCGCCCAAGAGCACCGGGCTCGAGGACTTCAATCTCGACTGGCTGGCGCAATACGACGTGGCGAACCATGACCCGGCAGACGTTCAGGCCACGCTGGCGGAGCTGACCGCGAAATCGATTGCACAGCATGTCACCGCGCACGCGCCCGACGCGCGCGAGGTCTTTGTCTGTGGCGGCGGTGCGCACAATACTGAGCTCATGCGGCGGCTCGCTCATGACCTGCCCGATACGGAGGTGGACACGACCGGCGCGCTCGGCCTTGATCCCGATTGGGTCGAGGCCGTAGCCTTTGCCTGGCTGGCGATGCGCACGACGCAGGGTTTGACCGGAAACCTGCCGAGTGTGACGGGCGCCGGCCGCGAAGTAGTGCTCGGCACGATACACTCTCCCTGACATGGACAATCCGTACATCAACCGGGAACTCAGCCTCCTGGAGTTCCATAAACGCGTGCTCGCACAGGCGAAGGACCCCGATGTTCCGCTGCTCGAGCAATTGCGTTTCCTGTGCATCAGCTGCACCAACCTCGACGAATTTTTCGAGATTCGTGTAGCGGGCCTCAAGCAGCGCATGGAAATCGGTGCCCCGGCCCAGGGCCCCGAAAAAATCCCTGCGACCGTGCTGTTCAATCAGCTGCGCGAGGAAATCGCCGAACTGGTCCGGCAGCAGTACGAGGTCCTGAACCAGTCCATGTTCCCCGAGCTGACGGCGGCCGGCGTCCGCTTCCTGCAGAGCGAGGAATGGAACAAGGCGCAACGCAAGTGGCTGCAGCAATACTTCGATCAGCAGGTCGTCCCGGTGTTGACGCCGCTGACATTTGACCCGTCGCGACCGTTTCCGCGCATTCTGAACAAGAGCCTGAACTTTATCGTTCGGCTGCACGGACGCGACGCCTTTGGCAGGCGACGCCACCGCGGCATGGTCCAGGCTCCACGATCCCTGCCGCGGATCATCAAGCTGCCCGCGGAATTGAGCGCGCCCGGGGAGCACAGCTTCGTGTTCCTGTCATCGATTATCCGCGTGCATGTAGACAGCCTGTTTCCCGGGCTCAAAGTCGACGGCTGCTACCAGTTCCGCGTGACGCGCAACAGCGACCTTTACATCGACGAGGAGGAAGTCAGCGATCTCGTCCGTGCACTCGAGGGCCAGCTCGAGGCCAGCCGCTACGGGGCGGCCGTGCGTATCGAGATCGGTCACGAATGCCCCGAGGATCTGCAGGAGTTCCTGCTCGACCATTTCAGCCTGCAGGAAGACGACATGTACCTCGTCGAAGGCCCGGTCAACCTCAACCGGCTCGTGACGGTATGCGATATCAAGGACCGGCCGGACCTGCTCTATCCGCCTTTTGCCCAGGGCCTGCCGGAGGAGCTGCAGACCGATGCGAACATCTTTGACATTCTGTCCAAGAAGAATGTGCTGTTGCATCATCCGTACCAGTCATTCGCCCCGGTCATCGACTTCATCGCGACGGCCGCGAGGGACAAGGACGTGCTTGCGATCACGCAGACGCTCTACCGAACTGGCGCAGACTCGCCGATCGTCGATCATCTCGTGCACGCGGCCCGCTCCGGCAAGGAGGTTACGGTTGTCATCGAGCTGATGGCGCGCTTCGATGAGGCGGCGAATATCGCGCTGGCCAACCGGCTCCAGGAGGCGGGCGCGCATGTCGTCTACGGTCTCGTCGGCTTCAAGACCCATGCGAAAATGCTGCTGATCGTCCGGCGTGAGGAGGACAAGCTGGTGCGCTACGTGCATCTCGGCACCGGCAACTACCATCACGCAACCACCAACGTGTACACCGACTACGGCTATCTCTCGAGCAGCCAGAGACTCGGCGAAGACGTCCACAAGTTGTTCCTGCAGCTGACCAGCCTGACCGAGGCCAGTGACCTGCAACGCATGTACGCGTCGCCGTTTACGTTGTACGAAGCGCTGATGAACAAGATCCAAAGGGAGCGCGACAACGCGCGAGCCGGCAAGGATGCGCGCATTATCGCGAAGGTCAATTCACTCAACGAAACCACGATCATCGAGGCACTTTACGAGGCGTCTCAGGCAGGCGTCAGGGTCGACCTCATCGTCCGCGGCATCTGTTCATTGCGTCCCGGCCTCAAGGGGCTCTCGGAGAACATCCACGTGCGCTCGATTGTCGGACGCTTTCTCGAGCACTCGCGCGTGTACTACTTCCTCAACGACGGAGACGAGGAATTCTACTGCTCGAGCGCGGACTGGATGGAACGCAACCTGTTCAAGCGCAACGAATCCTGTTTCGAGATTCGGCAAAAGGCCATGCGGGATCAACTCCGACATCACCTCGAGCTGTTCCTGGCCGACAACTGCCAGGCTTGGGTGCTGGGAGCCGACGGCCGATACGAGCGCCTGTCGCCCGCGCATGGCGAGGAGCGCATCTCCGCCCAGGAGACCTTCCTCGAACAGCTGACGACACCACTTTAGGAGGGTCGTCGGGCCCGAAATTCTTCGGGCCCGAAACCGTTCGCAGCGGCGGCCGGTCGCCGACTACTCGTAACGCAACGCGATGACCGGATTCGCCCGCGCAATGCGTATTGCATGTCCCGCCACTGTGGCCCAGGCCAGCATCACGGCGAGCGCACCAGCGACGACGAGAATCAGGACAGGAGACCCAATGCGTTCGGCGAAGAAGTTGAGGTACAGGTTCGCCGCAAAATAGGCCGCGGGAAGCGCCACAGCCAGGGCCCATAGCACAGGCTTCGAGAACTGCCAGACGAGCAGGCGGGCGATTTGCGAGGTACTCGCGCCGAGCACCTTGCGCATGCCGATTTCCTTGGTGCGCTGCGCAGCCATAAAGGCGGCCAGTCCGAAGAGCCCGATCAGCGCCAACGCCAATGCGATGAACGCGAATCCCGCGAGCGCCGCATTCATGTACTTGAGGATGTTATAGACATCGTCGAACACGTCGTCGAGGAACCGGCCCTGCATCGGATACTCCGGAATGACGCGATCCCAGGTTGCTTCGATGCCGGCAATCGTGTCCATCATGTTGCCGCCCGTGATGCGGACCGACCCGATGCGCAGCGTATCGGGATCGTAGATAAACAGGAAGGGTTTGACCTCGTTGAAAAGCCCGACGATGTTCTGCGTGGGAACGACCCCGACAATGATGTACTCGGTGTTGATGCCCTCGTCAGTGAACAGGTAAAAGCGCTGGTTGATAGCGGCCTCGGCTGAGCCGAAACCGAGTTTCTCAACGGCCAGTTCGTTGATGACGACGTTCAGGGTCTCGTCTTCGTCCTTGCTCACATCGTTTGCGATATCGCGACTCAGTCCCCTGCCGGCCACGACTGGGATATCGTAAGTCGTGAAGAAGTCCGGCGTCATGTTGAGGAGATGGAAGTTCATCCTCCCTGCCTCGTCGCCAGGCTGCAGCGTGACCGATCGCGTCGAATTGTTCTGCTCGTAGGGAACCTGCCACGAGAACGAGACCGTATCGACATTCGGCAAAGCCTCGAGTTCATACTTCAGCGTGTCGAGGCGTTCCTGTACGCCTTCGACCCCGAGGCGGCCGAGCGTGTAGATCTCCGAGCGCGGGAAGACGAAGCTCGACTCCTTAACTTTTTCGTTCTGCATGTACACGATCGACACGACAGCCAGCATGAAAGCGGAGATCGCAAACTGCACGCCAATCATCAACGCTCGCATGCGCGAACCCTTCTTTCCTTTTCGCGCGCTGTCGCGCAACGCCTCGATCGGAGTGGCCCGGGTTATCAGCCACGCCGGGTAGGCACCGGCGAGAAGGCCGACTGCAACGGTGGTTACGACCAGCCACGGCAGCGTCTCGAGATAGTCGATCTCAAGCGCCTTGTTGGCCGCGTTATTGAGCAGCGGAATGATCAGTTCAAGCACTGCGATAGCAACGATCATCGCAATAGCTGTAATGACGAGACTCTCGACGAGGAACTGGCCGAGAAGCTGCCGCTGGCTCGCGCCCATGGTCTTGCGCATGCCGACCTCGCGGCTGCGCCCCAGAGACTGCGCGGTGGCGAGGTTCGTGTAGTTAACGCAGGCAACCACCAGAACGAGTAAACTGAGCAGCGAGACGACCGCCACGACGGGCATGCCGATCATGTCCCATACGGCCAGGTTTGCCTCGACGAGTGGTGTCACGGTCAGCGAACTGATGACCTCATGCTGGTCCTCCGGAACCAGCCGTGCGTAGATGTCGTCCAGCCGCTCGGCCAGCCATGTCTGTTCCACGCCTTCGTTGACCAGCACGTAGGTCATGTTGCCGACCGACAGGTTGTTCCAGTCACCGGCCAGATCCCAGTCGCGCATGCGATTGAATCCCTGCATAGGCACGAGGAAGGTGATGGTGCCGTCGTTGATAATCGAGCTGGCGAAGTGTGAATTGAGCGGCACGTCCTCGATAACCGCGGCGACGTGAAAATCGAATTCATTGTCAAATGTGAAGACCTCGCCGGCGACGTCGGTGCTGCCAAAGTACTTCTCTGCCATCGATGCGGTGATGACCAGGCCGCTCGGGTCGCGCAATGCGGTTGCATCGCCGTGCAAGTAACGGAAATCGAAGATATCGAGCAGCGCCGGATCGGCGAACAGGATGCCTTCGTAGAAGCTCTCCCGGCCAACGCTGATCAGGTATTCACTTTGGATCGTGCGCGCCACTGCTGCGACATCTTGCGGCAACTCTGTCTCGATAATCGGACCGACTGCAGAAAATGTCGCATTAATCTTGTCTATTCCGACGTTCAGGCCCGGTGCCGCCGTCGATCCGACAGTGTAGATACGCGACGCGTTCTCGAAGAACATGTCGTGCGTCCGCTCGTACTTCACGAGCAGACCGCCAAATACGTAAATCGACAGACCGATCGACAGACCGATTATATTGATAAGCGCGAACAGCTTGTTTTTGCGCAGGTTGCGTATCGCGACTTTGACATTGTTCCAGAACATGTTGGTTCCCCGCTGGTATTCGACACTGCGTCAGGCAGCGCGCGTGTTTTCCGTGACGACGTGTCCGTCGAACAGATTCACGGTGCGATGCGCATAATCAGCATGTGAGGGCGAGTGCGTGACCATAATGATCGTGGTGCCCTCCTTGTTGAGGGACTGCAGCAACTCCATGACTTCCTGGCCATGAACCGAATCGAGATTCCCCGTGGGCTCATCGGCGAGGATCAGCGGCTGGTCGCCCACGACCGCACGGGCCACGGCAACGCGCTGCTGCTGGCCGCCGGATAGCTGGCCCGGCATGTGGCCGGCACGGTGCGCGATACCCATGCGATCCATGACCTGCGCGACGCGGCGCTTGCGCTCGGCCGCCGGCATGTTGTGGTACAGCAGAGCCAGCTCGATGTTCTCGGCGACGCTCAACTCGTCGATCAGGTTGAAGCTCTGGAAGATGAAACCGATGTTCTGCTTGCGGATGACGCTGCGCTGTGACTCCGAGTACGGGGCAACGTTCTCGTCGAAGAACAGGTAGTCGCCTTCCGACGGGTTATCGAGCATGCCGATGATGTTGAGCAACGTCGACTTGCCGCAGCCGGACGGCCCCATGACGGCAACGAAGTCACCCTGCTCGATTTGCAGGTTGACGCCATTGAGCGCGACGGTTTCCACCTCGTCGGTGCGGTAGACCTTGTAGAGATTGTGCAATTTCAGCATGGCGGGTTCCCCTTTGGGTGTATCAGTCTTCGTTGAGGCTGAGCCGGTCCATGCCGACAAAGCTCGTGTAAGGTGAAGTGATGACGCGCTCACCGGGCTCCAGCCCTTCGAGCACCTCGATGAACTCGGAGTTGCGGCGCCCGAGCCGCACGTTGCGCCTGATCGCCTCGCTGCCGTCAGGCGCGACCACGAAGACCCACTGGCCGCCGGTCTCCTGGTAAAACGCGCCGTTCGGTATCAGCACGGCATCGGTGTTGTCACCGAGCGTCAGTCGGGTCTGCAGGGTCTGGCCGCGGCGCAGGTCGGCGGGTTGTTCGTCGAAGACCATATCGACCTCGAAGGTGCCCTCGTTGACCTGCGGATAAATCTTGGCAACCCGCAGATTCAGCTCGCGACCATCGTGCTCGGCCACGGCCCGCAGTTCGAGGTCCACGCGTCCCAGGTAGTACTCGTCGATGCGGGCATTGAGCTTGTACCCGTCAGGGTCGTCGATTTGCCCGAGCCGGCCGCCGCGCGTGATCGACTGGCCAATCTCGATGTTGAAGCCGGACAGCTTGCCGGCAACGGGTGCGCGTACGCTCAGGTCCTCGAGATTCTTGCGCGCGAAACCGAGGCCTGCCTGCAGCTGGTCGCCGGCATCGCGAAGCTGCTGCAACTGCGCTTCCTGCATGCGAGCATCGGTTGCCTGGCTTTCGAGCGTCACATCACGGCGATTCCGGTAATAGGCCAGCTCGTCCTCGAGTTGATCGATCGTCGACTGCGAGACGAGGTTGTTGCCGAGGAGTTCGCGCTGGCGCCCGATCTCGCGCGACAGTCGCGTTATCTGGTAGTCGATCTCGACGAGGTTGCGCTTGTGCGCAAGGCGATTTTGCTCGAGCTGCAGCTCGATCGTGCGCATGTTGTTGAGCTGCTCGGTAACCGCGGCTTCACGCCCCAGCACCTCGAGCTGCAGGTTGGTGTTCGAGAGTACGGCGATCAGCTCGCCGGCCTCCACCAGCGCTCCGTCTTCGACCAGGACCTGCTCCACGCGCCCCCCTTCAATGGCATCGAGAAAGACCGTGCTGCTCGGCACGAGGCGGCCGCGCAGCGGAATGAAGTCCTCGTAGACGCCGGTCGTTACGGGCGAGATCGCAATACGCTCTGAGTTGACTGTCAGACTGCGCCCGCCGGCTATCGTGTCGACGAACCACCAGGCGAACGCGGCGACCACGACGCCGATGCCGGCGTAGACCGCGAGTTGCTTCCGGGAGACTTGCTTTTCGACGCGGCGATCCATACCGGCACCCGAAATCCCCACCCCGGCAGGGCGCGGCGTTTCCCGCAGTTTCCTGATCTTTTCCACGATGTCGCTGTTCCTGAGAGTTGGTGTGCCTTGCTAAACAGGTAGCAAGGAGCGTGCCAATATTTAACTTATTGATTTTATTGAGAACGAGCCCTGGAAACGATCGTGCACTGTACGCTCGCGAACACTGAGTGTACGATTTCGAACAGTTTTGGCGGAGCCCCGATGAGCGCGACCGGTACGATCCTGATCGTCGACGACGACGAAGACATCCTGACTGCGGGGCGACTGCTGTTGCGCCGCGAGTTTGGCGACGTGCTGACCACCAGGGACCCCGAGAAACTGCCGGATCTGCTGGCTCGGCACGAGATCGACGTCGTGCTGCTCGACATGAACTTCGGCCCGGGAGAGTCGTCGGGCGCACAGGGACTCGAGTGGCTCGAGCGAATTCTCGGCATCGACCCCCGTGCGATCGTCGTCATGATCACGGCTCACGGCGGCGTCAACACGGCGGTGGAAGCGATGAAGCGCGGCGCTACCGACTTCGTTGCCAAGCCCTGGCAGAACGAGAAGGTCGTCGCAACCGTGTCCGCAGCATTGCAGCTGCGCCACAGCCGCGCGGAGACCGAGTCGCTGCGAGAAGCGAACCGTGCACTGATGCAGGACGGCGACTCGAGCCGCATCGTGGGTGAATCCCGGGATATCCGCGATTTGCTCGACGTCGTGCGCCGCGCAGCGCCGACGGACGCCAACGTACTGATACTCGGCGAAAACGGCTCGGGCAAGGAACTCATCGCCCGCGAGCTGCATCGGCTGTCGCTGCGCGCCGGCAAGGTGTTCCTGACAATCGACATGGGCGCCGTCAGCGAGTCGCTGTTCGAGTCCGAACTCTTCGGTCATCGCAAGGGCGCGTTCACGGGCGCCGACGACGACCGCGTCGGCCGCATCCTCGCCGCCAACGGCGGGACCCTGTTTCTCGATGAGATCGGCAACCTGCCACTGCATCTGCAGGCCAAATTGCTGCACGTCCTCGAGCAGCGTCAGGTGACGCCGGTCGGTTCCGACCGGGCGCATCCGTTCGACGTGCGCATCATTGCCGCGACCAACGTGCCCGCACAGGAGCTGCGCGACGAGGCGAAGTTTCGGACCGACCTTTTGTTTCGCCTGAACACGGTCGAGATGACGGTACCGCCGCTGCGCGACCGCCGGGATGACATCCTGCCGATCGCCCGCCACTTTCTCGAGCAGTTTTCCCGCAAGTACGGTGGACAGAAGCGGACCTTTTCCAAGGAAGCGCAGGAAGCACTGCGCGATTACGACTGGCCGGGTAACGTCAGGGCGTTGCGGCACGCCGTCGAGCGCGCGGTAATCCTGGCCGAGGGCGACGAACTCGCGCCGTCGGACCTGCAGCTCGATTACTCGGCACCGCAGCCCGCAGCCTCGGTCATGCCAACCATCCTGAATCTCGATTACATGGAGAAGGAGACGATACTCAAGGCGCTCCGCAAGCACGGCTTCAATATTTCCCGGGCCGCCAATGAACTGGGACTGACGCGCGCATCGCTGTACAGGCGTATGGAAAAGCATGATATTTAGGCATTTTGTCGTGATGCTCGTCGCGCGACTCGTGCTGACGGGCGCCACGATGGCCGCGTTCGTGTGGCTGCTGATCACGCCCGGATTCCACAGCATGTCGGTGCTCGTCGGCCTGGCGCTGGTCGCGCTGGTTGCGGAGCTGTGGCGTTTTGTCAGTCGCACCAACCGCGAGGTCGCCCGGTTTCTCGATGCGGCGCGCTACGCCGATTATTCGCAGCGCTTCGAATTCCGCAAACAGGGAGCCGGTTTCCAGGCCCTCGGCGAAGCGTTCACGGAGATCCTCGCGCGCATGCGGGAGCGCAGCGACGACCAGGAAGTTGCGATGCGCCGGCTGCGCGCCCTGATCGAGCACATTCCGGTGCCGCTGCTCACGCTGCATGGCGACGATTCCGTGACGCTGCAAAACAATGCCGCGAGACGGCTGTTCGGCGCAGAGCACGTGACGTCCCTTCGCGACCTGCGGAAGTTCGGCTTCGGTTTCGCGGAATCGGTGGAGACAGCGGTACCGGGAATGCGCCAGCTCGTCACGTTCGAAGTGGAAGGCATCGAGTATCACCTCACGCTGGCGGCGACGGAGCTCATCGTTGGCGGCAAGAGCGAAAGGCTCATCTCGTTGCAGGATATCCAGTCGGAACTGGACGCCACTCAGGCGGAGGCGTGGGAGGACCTCGTCAAGGTGCTCACGCACGAGATCATGAACTCCATCACGCCGGTTACGTCGCTGGCGAAGACGGCGTCCGACGTCGTGCACGACGTGATCGGGAAGCAGCAGGACGGCCGGGAGATCGGCGAGGATCTCGAGGACCTGCGGGACGCCGTCGACACCGTCGCGCGCCGCTCCGATAGCCTGACGCAATTCGTCGACAGTTACCGCCAGATTACGCGACTCGCGCCGCCCGAGAAGAAGCGCGCCCGTCTCGCCGACCTGCTCGAGTCGTCAACGCGTCTTGCCGCGGCCGAATGCCCGCGACCCGAGATCGTCTTTTCCTGGAAGGTCCAGCCAGAGGAACTCGACGTGTACGCGGATCGCGACCTGATCGAGCCCGTGCTCATCAACCTGCTGCGCAATGCCTGGCAGGCCTGTGACGGGCGCGACGACGGGGTCGTTCACATTAGTGGCCGCCTCAACCGGCGCAATAACGTCGTGATCGAAGTCGCCGACAACGGAAAAGGGGTACCCGGAAACCTCGCGAAAAAGATATTCGTCCCGTTTTTCACGACCAAGGAGAAGGGGTCGGGCGTGGGACTCGCGCTCGCCCGGCAGGTCATGATTGCTCATGGCGGCTTTATCAGGGTCAACGACAACGAAGAAGGCGGTGCGACGTTCAGTCTCACGTTCTGACGCGGCTGCCCGCGCCTGACGGCCCTCCTACATTAGCGTGAAGATGTCTTCGACGGGCATCGCGAACACCTGGCCGATCTTCAGGGCGAGGGCCAGGGACGGCACGTAGCGTCCCTGCTCCAGCATGATGATGGTCTGCCGCGTGCAGCCGATACGGTCTGCGAGTTCCTGCTGGGTCATCTCGCCGTGCCGGAATCGCAGGCCGCGGATGTCGTTCTTTATCTCGGCCTTGGGCATCTTCAGCTGCGCCGATAGGCCAGCAGGATGCCGGCCAGCGACGCAATGACGTTGGTCATGACCAGGGACCAGAAGATCAGGGACAGATAATAGGACGGAATCAACCGGGTCTCGTGATAGGTCTCGACGAGTCCGATCATCCAGGCCGCAACGACCACCATCATCGCGCCGCCGACGCCGGCGCAGGAACGCGCCATGATGGCGGTGTCGCGCTCGTCGAATGAACCGTCGTCACGTATCGCGAGCGACCGGACGCTGATCGAAAAGACAAGATAGACCCCAAGCGCGGCAAGCAGCAGAAACGTGAAAGTCAGCCGCACCGCATCGTCGTCCCACCAGCGTTCAGCCCCAAAAAAGAGCAGGGAACCGACGGCGGCCAGGCTCAGGACCATGACCGCCAGCAGCGCCCATGCCGCCCGTTGTTGCAGCGCGGTTTTGGGCAATTTCTCGCCGTCGGGCAACTCGACAGCCGGCAACTGGCGGCGCGTCGCGAGCGACGACACGAAAACGATGACGCCTGCCACCAGCAAAGCGACAACGAGCCAGAGAATCGGATTCATTGGGAACCTCCTTGCTGCAAACCGTGCTGTTGCAGCACCAAAAATGTAATATTTTTCTTACTCAATGTCAAATTTTTCTAACATAGCAACCAGCCCCAAACTGCCGGCCGACGGGCCGGCAAAGGCATTGAATATCAGGGTTTGCGAAACCGGAACGCGAAAAAGGCCTGGTAACCCTGCGCGCGCCGGGCAACGCAACGTACATCGCCTGCCCAAGCGATGCAGACGACGGTGCGCCGCCT
>JARRMH010000020.1:0-12575 GCA_037386205.1 Woeseiaceae bacterium
ATAGGCAGATAACGGGGACAGTGACCCCAGTTCGCATGAATTAGGGTCACTGTCCCCCCTCAATTTCTGGCGGAGAGGGTGGGATTCGAACCCACGAAGGGCTACTAACCCTTGCTGGTTTTCAAGACCAGTGCATTCAACCGCTCTGCCACCTCTCCGAGACCGGTCATGCGACGGCGCATTGTGCTGCGAGCCGGGTTGCGATTCAACCTCGGTGCCAATGGCAGGCGCCCTGGCGCGAACCACGCGCCGCTCAGGCTGTCTCAACTGCAGGAGGGGATGGCAGACCGGGGGTAATAATGTTTCGAGAAATATACTATAAGTTGTTGATAACATGCGCATTAGCATTTGTCGTGACTGTCCTGGCCGATACGCCGCCCGACGCCGGTGACTGGTTCCGGACCGCGCAGGAGTCGCGCGATGGCGGGGATCTCGCGGCCGCGCACGAGGCCCTGGCAAATGCCGAGAGGCTCGGTTTTGCTCCGGCAAGGCTCGGACTCGAGCGCGCCCGCCTCGACGTGCTGGAGAATGCGCCCGACAAAGCCGTTGCCGAGTTGCAATCACTTGCCGAGGGCGGTTTCGCGGCGGTTGGATTCATCACGGGTGACCCCATATTGAAGAGGCTGTCGGGGATTGAAGCCTACGATGCCCTGGTTAGCGAAATGTCGCTCAGGGCCTATCCCTGTGAGCATAACGATGCTTTCCGGGCCTTCGATTTCTGGATCGGCGACTGGGAGGTGCATGGCCCAAACGGCGCTTTTGCGGGCAACAACTCGATCGAGCCTGCAGAGCGCGGCTGCTTACTGATCGAGAACTGGACCAGCGTGAGCGGCGGTACCGGCATGAGCATCAACTACCTCGACGGCCAGACGGGCGAATGGGTGCAGATCTGGAACGCCGAGGGTGGCAGCCAGATCCACATTCGTGGTGGAATGACGGATCAGGGGATGTTGCTGGTCGGCACGCTCCACACGGTAGGCAACGGTAAGACCGTGCCGTTTCGCGGTCTGTGGACGCAACTCGAAGACGGGCGCGTGCGCCAGTTTTTCGAACAATCGACCGATGACGGGGCCACGTGGACCCCTTGGTTCGAAGGATTTTATTCGAGGAAACAATGAAATATTCATCATTCAACCAGCGCCTGCCGGCCGGTAACCCGATCGCCAATGTACTGGTGATCTTCGTCGGCGCCCTGGCCATCAGCGTATCGTTGGTGCTGGGTTTCCTCGCTTTCGTGGTACTGGCCACTATTGTTGCCGTGCTCGGCGCCATCGTCGGATTGCGCGTCTGGTGGCTGAATCGCAAGCTGGCCCGCAGTGGGCGCGCGTCCGGGCAAGCCCGACAGGACGCGCAGGGCGGCGTTATCGAGGGCGAATATCACGTGGTCAAACGCGACGAAAAGTCTTAAAGTCGCATTCCATGCGCAAAGCCGAGTCCGAGACCCAGCGCCGCCGCCGTCGGCGCCGCCGTCGCATCCAGATCATTATCATCTACACCGCGATCGCGGTCGGGCTCGCATGGTTCTTCGAATCGCAGGCGACGACGACCGTGATCTTCGTCCGGCATGCGGAAAAGGCACAGGAGCCGGCCGGCGACCCGGGCCTGAGCCCGGCAGGCAAGCGGCGAGTGGCCGAATTAACACGGCAGTTGAAGGATGCGGACGTCATTGCCGGCATTGACGCCGTTTACGCGACGCCGTATCGGCGGACCGAGGAAACGGCCCGGCCCATCGCCGAGGCGCTCGACCTCCCCGTCCACAGCTACGATGCGGCGGACACCGAGGCGATCATGGAGCACATCGTCCGCGAGCATAAGGGAAAGATCATCCTCGTCGTGGGTCACAGCAATACGCTGCCGGCCCTGATGGGCAATATGGGCGCCAGCAAGCGGGTCCCCCCAATCGCCGAGAACGAATACGACAACATCTACATCGTCTCGATTCCCTGGTTCGGGAAAACCAAGACGATACGATTGCGCTATGGCGAGCCGTACGTGCCGTGATCTTCCAGTCCGAAATCCGGGTCGACACGACCGGCCGCGGCACGTATGACCTGACCCGGGAAGTACAGCAGGCGGTGCGCGATTCGTCAGTAGAAGCCGGTCTCTGTCACCTTTTCATTCAACATACGAGCGCCTCGCTGATGCTCTGCGAGAACGCCGACCCGAGCGTGCGGCGGGACCTCGAAACGTTCATGGTGCGACAGGTCCCTGACGGCGACCCGATGTTCACGCACACGGCCGAGGGCCCCGACGACATGTCCGCGCATGTGCGCAGCATCCTGACGCAGTCCGATCTCAATATCCCGGTGCGCGGCGGCCGGTGCGCGCTCGGTACGTGGCAGGGCGTTTACCTCTGGGAGCACCGCACGTCGCCGCATGCGCGGCGCGTCGTGCTAACGGTGCAGGGCGAGTAGCCCCGGCTGCGGCTCATCAGCTGTGCTTGCCGGCGGTTTCCCGCAGGATCACGGCCTTTTCGATGAATTCCTGGTGGCGCGAAATCCGCACGTCGGCGAGGACTGCGTCCTGGATCTTGCGGTCCTGGCTGATCAGGAAGGTTGCACGGCGCACGCCAACGCCGAACATGCCGTCAACGTCGTACATGCCGATAACGTCCTTGTCCGGGTCGCTCAGCAGGGTGAACGGCAGGTCGTACTTGTCGCGAAACTTGCGATGGCTGTCCCTGTCCTGGGGGCTGATGCCCGCGACGGTCAGACCCACGGCCTGAATGTCATCGTGAATGTCGCGAATCGAGCACGCCTCGCGGGTGCAGCCGGGCGTGAAATCCGCCGGGTAAAAGTACAGGATCAGCGGCCCTTCCTTGAGGAGGTCACTCAGCGACGTCTCGCCGCCTTCGTCGTTGGCGAGCACGAACTCGGGCGCCTTGGCCCCGGGTTTCAACATGTCAGTTCTCCGTCTTGATGGGTGTTGCCCGGAACAGGTCTTCCATGACCAGGTAATCGGATTTCTCCATGCCCAGTGCCCGGTATGTCCGCTGCGCGTGCAGGTTGCCTGCGTCGACGTAAAGCCGCAAGCCGATCACGTCGGGGGTAGCATCCGCCAGCGACCGCACATGGCGATACAGGCTGCTGAACACGCCCTTGCGGCGCCAGTCCGGTTGCACGTAGACACTCTGGATCCACCAGATAGTGCCGTTGCGCCAGTCGCTCCACTCGTAGGTAACCATCAACTGCCCGATGACAGCCTGATCGCTTTGCGCGACCCAGTAGCGTCCCATGGACCGATCGCGCAGGAGCACGTCGACGCCGGGACCGACGCGGCCCGGATCGAGTTTCTTGCCCTCTGTTTCCTCGGCCATGGCCGAATTAAATGCGGCAATGGTGGCCGCATCGTCCGGTCGGGCTTCCCGTATGGTGAATTCCATGCCGCAACTATGCCTGTATTTTCAACGATTTGCCCCATGAATTTTCATATGACATCGGTCCGTTGAGTGCGTATAAATCGGGGTTATGAAGTGCGTCCCGTACATGACGGCCTGCATGCTGCTCCTGGTTGCCGGCGTTGTCGAAGCTGCCGGGCGCAAGCCGCTGTTCCGCGAGCACGAACCGCTGACGGCGGTTCTGACGGCGCCCATCAGCCAGGCCTACGCGCAGCGGCATTCCGATGTGCGCCTGTACTTCCCGGGACAGTGGACGTACCTGGACGAGGAGGGCGAAACACAACGCCTCGATGTATCGATACGCATACGCGGCAACTTCCGCCGGGAATACTGCGAATTGCCGCCCCTGCGGCTCAATTTCAAGAAATCGCAGGTCGAGGGAACGCCGTTCGAAGGGCAGGACAAGCTGAAGCTCGTCGCGCCGTGCCAGCATGGCCTCGAATCCCAGCAGGCTCTGCTTCTCGAGTACATGGCCTATCGAATCTACGAGATTCTCACCGAATACAGTTTCGGGGTACGCCTGGTGCGGCTCAGCTACGTCGACAGCGACGAAAAGCTCAAGTCCTGGACGGATTTTGTGTTCATCCTCGAATCCGAGAAGGACATCGGCAAGCGGCTCGGGCTCGACCGGGCGCGCGTTGCCAGGAATCGCTTCGAGGAACTCGATCAGCCGACGACCGCGCTGCTGGAACTGTTTCAGCTGCTCATCTCCAATCACGATTACTCGGTGCTCGAAGGTCCGGAGGGAGCGTACTGCTGCCATAACACGGTCATCTATACGCGCGAGGCCGCCGCCGACAGGCGTATCCCGATTCCCTTCGATTTCGACATGTCAGGACTGGTCAATGCCGAGTACGCGGCGCCGCCTGCACACCTGCCGATTCGGCAGGTACGCTCGCGCTATTACCGGGGGCTGTGCCAGCCGCCCGAGGTCATGGAAGAGGCCATCGAGCACATGCTGTCCAGGAAAGTGCAGATCCTGGATTTGTTCAGGAGCCAGGAGCAACTGAGCCGGCTGTCGCGCAATCGAAATCTCAATTACATCAAGAAGTTTTTCGAGATACTCGAGGACCGGGCATTGCGCCAGGAACTCGTACTCGACCGCTGCCGGGGGCGTGACAGGCTCGAGACGATGCTCGCCCCCGACGAGGCCGCTACGGATTAGACGTCGGTTGTTCCGGTTCCGTGTGTGTTTCCCGCTCCCTTGCCCTGGCTGCTTTCCGGGCCTTGCGTTCCGCTTTGCGCCGCACCGCGTACTGCGATTCCAGTCCATCACCAAACGCGCAGACGGCGATCGACGCGTAATTGAAAAACACGGTCAGGACCACGGCGATTTCGAGTGACTTCACGCCCGCGGCGATGCCGACGCCGATCGAGGCGAGAATGAAGAGCGTGTCGAACGTATCGCTCAGGGCGCGCCGGAAGCGTACTCCCGCGACGATACCGGCGAGGCTGAAGGCGAGGGCCAGGCTGTGCTGTACAACCGTGACGATGCCGGCGACGACCGCCGGGAGTACAAGGGTCGTCGTATCGATCGAATGATCGTAGATGCTGTCAGTGTGGATGGCGCGGTAGACCCAGGATACCGGCAGCATCAGCAGCAGGGTGGCCGCCATCGCGTAGATAAGCGAGATCGCTTCGTGCATCCAGGCAGGGCCCCGTGCCAGGCGGGCGCGCGTACTCTCGGTGACGATGTCTTCGATTTCCTCGTCATCCGCGCTCAGCAGGGCCTCTTCAAGGTCGTAGATACTCGACGAACCGATATCCGATATTTCGCCGACGCCCCCGAGGGGCAACTGGCTCGCAAACCCCGGGATCGTGGCAGCGGCGATTGCGATAACGGCGGCGAGGGCCGCATAGTAAACCGTCACCTTGAAGAACATTCGTACGAGGATCTTGCGGTGCCGGGCCAGTGTTTCCGCGTTTCGAACCATCTCTTCCATGCTGCCCCCTCGGCGTCGCGTACGGCCAGTCTAAATAATTGACTTCAGGCTGAGAAGTTCGAGTTCTGAAGCCGCGCTCTTTCCCTGATCGGAAATCCTGACGAGATGCAGCAGAAGGTCCGCAAGATGCAGTTTCTCCGCAAGCGAAAGTTCGGATGTAAAAATGGCGGTCGTCAGGTCGCGCTGGCGGCGATCGATCGCAGATTCGAGCTTGCTTACCTTGATCGTCCTGGTGCGCAGCTGATCCATCTCCCCGTCGGGATTGAAATAGATTTCGATGGCAATGCGAAGACTCTCGAAGCACTGTGCGGTCAGGTCGAGAATTCCCCCGATCTCGGCGCTGAAACGGTCGACCCTGGCCGGTCGCTGGTACGCGACGAAGTCCAGGCAGTCTTCGACGCGATTTGCCACTTTGTCGACAGCCGCCAGCAGCCGGTAAAGGTCTCCGCGAATCGTTGGCAGGTAGGCGCCCGAGTAAAGCAGGTCCCTGATCTCCCGCAACACGCTGTCAGCCGCGGTTTCGAGCTCGTCGACCGCGGCCCGTGCATCGTCCAGGTGATCGCGTTGCCCACCGGCATAGTCGCGTATGGCCGGAATCATGATTTGCAGGCTTTCGTCTGCCTTGTCAAGGTGGCCGAGCGCCAGCTCGACGACTCTTTTTTCCTTGGTGAATATCTGCATTGTTGCACGCCTCGGGTGTCTAACCACCCCGTGGAAACCATCCGATGAAAAAGCGGTATGCACCAGCCGCGACCAGTGCTGCACAGACCGGTGTCGCAATCCAGCCGGCCACGATAGTCGATACTTTGCGGGTACTGACTGCCAGGGCCCCCTTGGTCAGACCGATGCCGATGACCGCGCCGACCACGGCTTGCGACGTGGACACCGGCATGCCAAGAATCGAGAAGAGGTGAACGCCGAAGCCGGCCGCCAGCTGAGCGGCAAGCGCCCCGGTGTAGTCGAGCGGGGTGATATCGTGACCGACGGTGCGCGTGACCCGGCGTCCGAAGGTCAGGGCACCGGTTGCCATCGCAACGCCGGCAAGAATCGCCAGCATGGTGATTCGATCCGGATACTTGTTGATCAGCGGGCCTATCGCGTTGCCGACGTCGTTGGCGCCCAGCGAGTAGGAAACGTAGGCCGATGATGCGATCACCGCTGCGCGGAGGAAATTGGACCAGAAATGCGCGCGAGCCCGCCGGAGGAGCTGCCCGAGCAGCCAGTAGAATGTCGCCGCGAGCAGCAACGCGAGTACGGGACTGACGACCCATGAGCCGAGAATCCCGAGCAAAACGGAGGTATCGAAATAGCCGGGACTGAAGCCGACGATGCCGATACCGGTGCCCGCGACCCCTCCGACGATTGCCTGTGACGTCGATACCGGGAATCGCCAGACGGTTGCCAGGGTCACGAACAGGCCCGCCGCCAGCATGGCAACAAGGATGGCCGCATCGGGCAGCCGTGCGTCGGGAAAATGTGCTTCGAGTGCGGCTGGCGCCGGCCGGTTATTCACCATCTCGAAGGTAGCGGCATCGGTAATGACGATGCTCTTGCCGACGGTCGTCATGACGTTCTCACCCTGCATCACACCGCCGAGGACCACAAATACGGCCATAACCAGCGCAGCGGAGCGATAAGACAGGACCTGACCACCAACGGTCGTGCCGATGCAATTGGCGGCGTCGTTCGCGCCGATATTCCAGCCCACGTAGAACGCGGCCACAAGCATGGCGCCACCGAGAAGCAAGTCCGTGCCCATGACCCAGACTGGCACGCGACAGGCAGACCGCCAATAAGGACTTGCCCGGAGTGGGTTTGGCGTCCCCGGCAGGATTCGAACCTGCGACCCCCAGATTAGGAATCTGGTGCTCTATCCAACTGAGCTACGAGGACGTGGAGCAGGATTCTAGCAAAAGGCCCGCAACCCGCAATTCCCGGCAATTTGTATTTGTAAGGGAGTGTAACAGTATGCGTTTACGCATTGTTTAGTGTGTGGCGGGATTCGTATATTGATGCAACCGTGCAAACAAGAGAATTCGTGTGAGTAACGTCAGTGCAAGAGCAATCGGCTGGACCGAGTCGGGCCTGGTACCCGATTCGGTAATTCGGGCCGGCATCCGCCGGATGCTTGACAACAAGATTGATGAGATCAGGGCCGACGACCCCGAGGTTGCCGCGCGCACGCTCAACGACTTTGTCGCAAAGATGAGGCAGTCCCCGGTTGCCCTGGTTCCGGAGCTGGCCAACGAGCAGCACTACGAGGTCCCGGCGGCGTTCTTCGATCAGGTACTGGGCGCACGCCGCAAGTACAGTTGCAGCATCTGGCCGGACGGGGTTTCGAACCTCGATGAGGCAGAGAACGCGGCGCTGGAGACCACGACAGGGCGCGTCCTTCTCGAGGACGGTATGAGCGTTCTCGATCTCGGGTGCGGGTGGGGTTCACTGTCGCTCTACATCGCGGAGCACTATCCGCAATGTTCGGTCGTGTCGGTATCCAATTCGGCCTCGCAGGGGGACTACATCCGCGAGAAAGCGGCTGCGAACGGGCTCGACAACATCGAGGTCCTCACCGCGGACATGAACGACTTCGACATCGATCGTCGCTTCGATCGCATTGTCTCGATCGAGATGTTCGAGCACCTGCGGAACTACGAGGAAATGTTCCGCCGCATCCACGGCTGGCTCCAGCCGGGCGGCCGCTTTTTCATGCATATCTTCACGCACCGTTCGACACCTTACGAATACATCGACAAGGGGCCGAGCGACTGGATGACACGCTACTATTTTTCCGGCGGCATCATGCCCAGCGCCGACCTGCCACTGCGCTTCGCCAGCGACCTCGCAATCGAGCGACAGTGGGCGTGGAACGGCGTGCACTACGCGAAGACCTGTCGAGCCTGGCTGGAACAGCTCGACCGACGCAAGAGTGCCGTTATGCCGATACTCGAGGCGACCTACGGCGAGGACGAGGCTGCCCGCTGGTTCATGCGCTGGCGCATGTTTTTCATGGCCTGCGAGGAACTGTTTCGCTATCGGGGCGGGCGTGAGTGGTTCGTCTCCCACTACCTGTTCAGGAGGTCGGCAGACTGACATGCAGACACTGCTGAATTTCATTGCTTTCCAGGTGGGGTGGTTCGCCTCCGTGCTGGGCGCGGCGCGCGACTTGCCGTGGCTCGGACCGGTGGTGTTCCTCGCCGTTCTCCTGTTGCACCTGAGGCAGGCAGAACGCCCTGAGTTCGAGGTAGGTCTCGTTATCGCCTGCGGCATCATCGGCACCTGGTTCGACAGCTTTCTCGTTGCGACCGGCTGGGTCGGTTACCCGTCGGGGCAACTCAGCCCCTACCTGGCACCGTACTGGATCATCACGATGTGGATGCTGTTTGCGACGACCCTGAACCGCTCGCTCGGGTGGTTGCGCGGCCGCTACGCGCTGGCGGCCGTCCTCGGCGCTGTCGCGGGCCCTGCATCGTATATCGCCGGGCAGAAGCTGGGCGGTATCGTATTTTACAATTCCTCCATGGCCCTCGGTGTTCTCGCCATCGGCTGGGCGGTGCTGATGCCGGTCCTGATGGCCCTGGCCGAGCGTCTCGATGGCTTCGGCCCGGCGGTCTCGCGGGCCAGGTCGTCATGACGATCTACCTGATCGCCCTCGGTGCCATACTGCTGGTCGGCGCGCTGGGCTGGGTCGTCAGTATCCTGGTTGACGACGTCAGCTTCGTCGACAGCCTGTGGTCTCTTTTCTTCCTGCTCGCCGCGGTCCTGTTCGCCGTAGATGCAGACTATCTGTCGGCTCGTGGGCTTCTGGTTCTCGGACTGGTCGTCGCCTGGTCGTTGCGTCTGTCGATTTACATCACGGCGCGCAACTGGGGGCAGCCCGAAGATCATCGCTACCAGAAGATCCGTGAAAACCACGAGCCCGGATTCGTGGTGAAGAGCCTCTACATTGTTTTCGGACTCCAGGGGCTGCTTGCCTGGATCATCTCGGCGCCCTTGTTGCCGGCGATTCAGGCGCACAGCGCTCTGGGTGCGCTGGATGCCGTGGCCCTGACGTTGTTCCTCGTCGGGTTCTTCTTCGAGGTCGTCGGCGACTGGCAACTCAGCCGCTTCAAGGCCGACCCGGACAATCGCGGCCGGGTCCTGGACTCCGGACTGTGGCGCTACACGCGCCATCCGAACTACTTCGGAGAGTTCTGTATCTGGTGGGGCTTCTGGTTGTTCGCCGTCGCCGTCGGCGCATGGTGGACCGTGTTCGCGCCGCTGCTTATGTCGATCCTTCTGTTGCGAGTGTCGGGCGTCACGATGCTCGAACGCTCGATCGGGGACCGGCGTCCCGGTTACGCCGAGTATGTGCGCCGAACCAACGCGTTTTTTCCGGGCCCCCGCCGTCCTTCTCAGGAAAGGGAGATGCACACGTCATGAGATTCTCACTGTCTGCCGTTCTTGCTGCGTTAGTCATCCTGCCGTCCGCTGCCGAGAGCAGGGTCGACGACGACCGCTCGTTGCTGTTCTCCGTGCATCTCGACGGGTCCCGAATCGGGTATCACCGGTTCGAGCTTCTGCCCGACGAAGAGGGCGTCGACGTGGTCAGCCAGGCGGAGTTCGATGTCGACTTCCTGTTCTTCAACGCTTTCACCTACCGGCATCTGAATCGCGAGTCCTGGGATGGCCAGTGCCTCGAGACAATCGAGGCCGAGACCAGGGAAAACGACAAGCAGTTCTCGGTCGTCGGTCGGCGTGTCGACGATCGTTTCGTGCTCCAAACCGACGGGGATGAGCAGACGCTGCAGAGCTGCGTGATGACTTTCGCTTACTGGAATCCGGAGTTTCTCGATCAGTCGAAGTTGCTGAATCCCCAGTCCGGTGAATATCTTCCTGTCGCTGTCGAAGCCCTGGGCGAGAGGGAAATCATTGCCCGCGGACAGACCGTGACGGCGATGGCGTACCGCGTGACTGCGAGGGACAGGGAGCTGACCGTTTTCTACTCCGATGACGGCAAGTGGGTGGGCCTCGAGTCGGTTGCGAGGAACGGAAAGATTATTCGCTATGAACTTTCTTAGGCAAGCTGCAGCAGTAAAGCGGGCGCTTGCGCTTGTCGCTGCGTCATTGCTGCTAGCCGCCTGCGCCGCGAAGGGGCCAGAGATGGAAACAGTGAATTACGTCGATCTCGAGCGCTTCATGGGCGACTGGTATGTGATTGCCAATATTCCGACGTTTCTCGAAGAGGGCGCGCACAATGCTGTCGAGACCTATTCGCTGAATGACGACGGCACGATCGACACGACGTTCGTGTTTCATGAAGGCGATTTCGATGGCGAATTGAAGGAGCACAACCCGAAGGGATTCGTGCTGAACGAGGAAACCAATGCCCATTGGGGGATGCGCTTCATCTGGCCGATCAAGGCTGATTACCGCATTGTTTATCTCGATGACGATTACACCCGGACGATCATCGCCAGGCAGAAACGCGATTACCTCTGGATCATGGCGCGAACACCACAGATTCCCGTTGAGGACTATCAGCGACTCGTCGACTTTGCCGGATCGATCGGCTACGACACGAGCAAGATACAGCGAGTTCCGCAGCGCTGGTAATGCCCCGGGGGGCTGGAGAAGAAGAACATGCGCATAGCAATCATCGGCACCGGTATTTCCGGCAATGTAGCTGCCTGGAAGCTGCGGGACCAGTACGACATCACCGTTTACGAGGCGGCCGGGCATATCGGTGGCCACACGAACACGGTCGATGTCGACGAGCGCGGCAGGACACTTGCCATCGATACGGGATTTATCGTGTTCAACGATCGCACGTACCCGAATTTTATCCGGATGCTCGACGATATCGGGCAGACCTCGAAACCGAGCAACATGAGCTTCAGCGTTCGTTCCGAAGACGGTCGGATCGAGTACCAGAGCTCCTCGCTCAATGGCTTGTTTGCCCAGCGCAGCAATCTCTTCAGGCCGGCCTACCATCGCATGTTGCGGGATGTTCTGCGCTTTTTTCGTGACGCTGTGACTGATATCCAGCGATTTGGCAGGCAACTGACGGTCGGCGAATATGTTTCTGCACGTGGTTACAGCAAGCAGTTCGTCGATGACTACCTCGTGCCGATGGCAGCGGCTATCTGGTCCGCGGAACCCGTTGCTGTGCTCGATATGCCGGCGTTGTTCCTCGTGCGGTTTTTCAAGAACCATGGCTTGCTGCAGTTGCAGGACCGGCCGGAGTGGCGCGTCATCGAGGGCGGTTCGCGCGAATACGTCCGGCGGCTTGTTGCGGGTCATCGGGACCGGATCCGCCTGCGTGCGCCGGTAACATCGATCACGCGAACGAGTAGCGGTGTGGAAATAACCAGCTCGGCAGGGGGTAAGGAGCATTACGACTATGTGTTCGTCGCCTGCCACAGCGACCAGGCTCTAAAACTGCTGACCGACCCGACCGAAGACGAAGCCGCGGTCCTCGGTGCCATCGCCTACCAGCCCAATGAAGCTGTCCTGCACACGGACACCAGCGTGCTGCCCCGTCGCCGGCGCGCCTGGGCCTCCTGGAACTACATGGTTCCAGGGGATCGCCGGAGCCACGTCGCCGTATCCTACAACATGAACATACTGCAGAGTCTGGATGCAGAGCAGACCTACATCGTGACGCTGAACGATACGGGTCGAATCGACGATTCGAAGGTGATTCGCAAGGTGCAGTATGATCACCCGGTATTTTCGCTACCAACGATCTCGGCACAGCAGCGTCACGGCGCCCTCAATTGTGACCGCACGTACTACTGCGGCGCATACTGGCGCAATGGTTTTCATGAAGACGGTGTCGTCAGTGCACTGGACGCCGTCAGGCATTTCGAGGAGAAATTACAGCGTGAACAGCTGCATCTACGAAGGGCAGGTTAGACACGGGCGACAACACCCGGTCTCGCACGCGTTCCGGTACCGCGTCTTCATGATGTATCTTGACCTCGACGAGCTGCCGACCCTGTTCCGGCGGCGCTGGTTCTGGTCGGCGAGGCGTGCGGCGCTCGCGCGATTTCGACGCGAGGACCATCTCGGGCCGTCGGACGAGCCGCTGAAAAAATCGGTTCTGGACCTCGTGGAACGCGCGACCTACCGACGTCCTGCGGGGCCGGTGCGGCTGCTCACCAACCTGAGTTATTTTGGCTATTGCTTCAACCCGGTGAGTTTCTATTACTGCTTCGGGGCCGATGGCGAAACGCTCGAGGCCATTGTTGCCGAAG
>JARRMH010000021.1:0-13666 GCA_037386205.1 Woeseiaceae bacterium
TCTGGCCCCCGCGCAGCGCCCTGACATGCTGGCTGATCCTGCGACAACCCGAAAGTGCCGGGCCGCCGCCCTCGCGGCTACCCTGCCGTTCCTGCTCGTTGCCTGCGGCACGACGCCGCCCACGAATGTCGAAAACATTTGCGCGATCTTCGAGGAGAAAGGCCGCTGGTACAAGGATGCGAAAAAATCCGAGGAGCGCTGGGGCACGCCGGTACACGTGCAGCTCGCCATCATCCGCCAGGAGTCGACGTTCCGCTTCGACGCGCGCCCCCCGCGCACGAAACTGCTCGGCTTCATTCCATGGACGCGGCCCTCGGATGCGTACGGTTATGCCCAGGCCCTGGAGAGCACTTGGGATGCCTATCGCCGGGACACGGGCCGGCGCGGCGCCGACCGGGATGATTTCGGCGACGCGATCGACTTCGTCGGCTGGTATACAAACCAGTCGCAGCAGATCGCCGGAATCTCGAAATGGGATCCGTACAACCAGTACCTCGCCTATCACGAGGGCCAGACCGGCTGGCTCAACAGGTCGTATCGCTTTAACGGCAAGCTGAAGGGCATCGCCCGTACCGTCGACTACCGCGCGAAGGAGTGGGGCGCGCAGCTCAGACGCTGCGAGGACGACCTCGATGACGGCTGGTGGATCTTCTGACCATGGCAACCGGTTGCTAGACTAGCGCAATGTTCCTGATGCTCCTTGGCGCCATTATCGGCGCGGTAATCGGTGGTGTCCCCGGGCTGTTCATCGGCGGCCTGCTGGGATACGCCGCGCGGCAACTCCTGATCAAGTCGCTTGTCGGTGGCCTGCGGGTCGCGCAGTCGCGGCTCATCGACTCGACTTTCTCGATCATGGGCGCCCTGTGCAAAGCCGATAACGTCGTGACGCGCAACGAAATCGACGCGGTCGAAAAGATCTTTGGCATGCTCAACCTGAACGAAGCGTCACGTAACCAGGCGAAGGCGGCATTCGGGCGCGGCAAGCAGCCCGATTTCGACCTCGATGCCGCGGTCGACCAGTTTGCCCGCCTCAGTCGGGGCCGGTTGCCGCTGGTACAGCTGTTCCTGCAGTTGCAGTGCATGGCCGTGGCGGCCGACGGCCGTATCGACGAGGCCGAGCACGCCATGCTGGTGCGCATCGCCCGGCGACTGGGTCTGAGCGAAGCCGACGTTTCACAACTGGAAGCGCTGCTGCGTGCCGCTGCCCAGGGGCCGTCGGGCGCTGGCGCGCAACCGTCCCGGGACCGACTCGCCGACGCCTACGCGGCGCTCGGCGTCTCCCCGGAAGCGCCTTCCGCCGAGGTCAAGCAGGCATACCGCAAGCTCATCAGCCAGAATCATCCTGACAAGCTCGCGTCGCCATGGTTCGGCGACGCGCCTGCACCGCCCTTGAGGCCGGGACGGGGCGCCGTGAAAGGCGTAGAATCGGGTTTAAAGTTGCAGCCAAGGGAGTTTCTATGAAGTCTCATGCAATCTGGATTGCCGCAATTGCCCTGAGCCTTGCCGCCTGCGGGGACCGGCAACAAGCCGAACCGCAACAGTCGGAAGCGCCGCCTACCGGCGAAACGGCCGCTCCGGCAGCCAAGTTCGAGGCAGACGCAGCAGTTATCGAGCACATGCATATGCATGCCGAGCAACTCGACCAACTCATGTTTGCTCTCGCCGACGAGGATCTCGAAGCAGCGCGGACCCCGGCTTACTGGTTGTCGCGACATGAAACGGTAGAAGGCATTCCGGATGAATGGCAGCAATACGTCGTCAACGTGCGCCGCGCCGCGCTCGAGGTTGAGCAGGCAAGCGACCTCGAGTCCGCGCGCGCCGCAGGCGAGGCGCTCTCGGACAGTTGCCAGGAATGCCACGCCGCTGCGGGCGTCTTGGGGGTCGAATAACAGCGTCCGGAATTTCCTCTGCCACGGGCAGAGCAAGATGATTCCGTCCGCAGCATGAAAAGCCGAGATCTGCTCGAGCGGCGACAGCGATTGCTCGGGTCGTCCTATCGACTTTTCTACGACGACCCGGTCCACGTCGTGCGCGGTGAAGGCGTGTGGCTGTGGGACGCTGATGGTCGCAGATACCTCGACATGTATAACAATGTCCCGCATGTCGGGCATTGCCATCCGCGCGTCGTCGATGCCATGTGTCGGCAGGCGGGCACCCTCAATACGCACACGCGGTACCTGCACGAAACGATCCTCGACTACGCCGAGCGCCTGACGGCCCGCTTCGAGCCCGACCTCGACGTCGCCCTCTTCTGCTGCACGGGCAGCGAGGCAAACGAACTCGCAATGCGGATCGCCAGAAAGCATACGGGCGGCACCGGCATGATCGTCACGAGTTTTGCCTACCACGGCAACACCCGGGCGACGTTCGAGATCTCCACGTCGGACATCCCTGCCGACGAACGGCCCGGCCATGTCGCCACGGTCGCGGCGCCCGATGCGTATCGCGGGCGTTACACAGGGCCCGACGCCGGCAGGCGTTTCGCGGCAACCGTGCATGACGCGATCAGGACACTGCGCGGCCGCGGCATTCGGCCTGCGGCATTCATTGCCGACACGATCATGTCCTCGGGCGGCGTCATTGCGCCGCCACCCGACTACCTCGCCAGTGTGGCCGAAATCGTCCGTTCGGCCGGCGCGTTGTTCATCGCTGACGAGGTCCAGCCGGGCTTCGGCCGCACGGGCAAAAACTTCTGGGGTTACCAGGCGGCAGGTTTCATTCCCGACCTCGTGACAATGGGCAAGCCGATGGGCAACGGCCACCCGCTCGCAGGCGTCGTCGCGCGCCGCGAACTGGTTGCCGGGTTCGGTTCCGGCGGCGATTACTTCAATACGTTCGGCGGCAACCCCGTCTCCTGCGCCGCCGGCCTCGCCGTGCTGGATGTACTCGACGAGGAAAACCTGCAGCAAAATGCGCTCGAGGTCGGACAGCACCTCGTCGACGGACTGTGGCAACTCGCGGAGCACCACGCCGCGATCGGCGACGTACGCGGGTCGGGCTTCTTCCTCGGCCTCGAACTCGTCGAGGATCGCGCGACGAAAGCGCCAGCCACCGCCTTGACCAGGACGATCGTCAATGGGCTGCGCGAGCGCGGTCTGCTGGTAGGCTCGACAGGCCCGGACGCCAATGTACTCAAGCTGCGCTGCCCGATGGTTTTCAGTCACGAGAACGCGGATTTCGCGCTGGAGCTGATCGACGATTGCCTGCGGCGCGCAACATGACGGACAGGCGCAGGCTCCGGTCCGATGCACTCGACATCTGGCAATGCGCGGTTACAGCGGTTCGGGCCGACCGTGTCGTTGGCGCGGCACTCGAGGTCGCACGCGGTGGCATCGCGGTGTATGGCGAGCGATTCGCGCTGGACGACGATGCCCGGATCTTTGTCGCTGGTGGCGGCAAGGCCGCCGCCGCCATGGCCGCGGCCGTCGAGAACAAGGTAGCCGGTACCGAATGGTTCGGACGGCTGGACGGCTGGGTCAACGTGCCCGACGATGCGACCACGACGCTCGAGAGGATTCACGTGCACGCGGCGCGGCCGGCCGGCGTCAACTTTCCGACCGCGGAAGCCATCGACGGCACGCGCGAGATCGTGGCAAGGATCGGCAGGCTGCGGGCGCAGGATGTTTGCATTTTCCTGCTATCCGGCGGGGGCAGCGCGCTGCTCTGCTGGCCGGCCCGTGGCGTCTCCCTTGATGACAAGGTCGGCCTGACGCGCCGCCTGTTCGACCATGGCAGCACGATCCAGGAGATCAACCTGGTGAGGAAGCACCTGTCCCGGGTCAAGAACGGGCGACTCGGCGCCGCCTCCGCTGCCGGCCGCAACGTGGCGCTGATCATCTCGGACGTGATTGGCGACGATCCATGCGACATCGCCGCCGGGCCGACCTGCCCCGACGCACGCCAGCTCGATCCGCTCGACGTGATCGACCGGCGCCTCGGCGGACGCGACCGGGTACCCGGAGATATCCTCCGCGCACTGGCAGTCCGCGAACCCCTCCCGGCCGCGCGCGTATCCAACCACATCATCGCGAGCAACGCGACCGCTGTTGACGCCGCGATCGCGCAGGCCGAGCACCTCGGCTGCCGAACGGTGTCGCTGGGACCGGGCAACGACGGTGACACGGTCGCCGCCGCCCGGAATTTTGTGCGGCAATGCCTCGACCTGCAGCGCAGACTCGGACCGTCGGACAGGCCGCTCTGCCTCGTCCGTGGCGGCGAAACGACGATGACGATTCCGCGCAACATCACCCCGGGCAAGGGAGGCCGCAACCAGCACTTCGTCCTCGCCGCGGCCGCCCGGCTGCGGGAAGAACGGGCCCGCCGCGTGTGTCTGCTGTCCGGCGGTACTGACGGTGAGGACGGGCCGACCGACGCGGCAGGTGCTGTCATCGATGACGCGTCATTGTCCGGAAACGGGCATCTCGATCGCGAGATCCGCCGCCATCTCGAAACCTTCGATGCGTACCCGTTCCTCGCCCGCCACGAGTGCCTGATTCGGTCCGGACCGACGCATACCAACGTCGCCGACATCCAGGTCGCCCTTGTCGAACCCGTGAAGGCGGGGCCCCGAGCGGGCATTCTGCCTGCCCCACAGGCATAATCGCGCACCATGACGACAAGCGAACTCACGATCCGGGAACCCGACGACTGGCACCTGCACCTTCGCGACGGCGCGTTACTGCACGCGGTATTGCCTCACACGACTGCCGACTTCGCACGCGCAATCGTGATGCCGAATCTCGTCCCGCCCGTGGTCACGTGCAGCGACGCGCAGCGCTATCTCGAAACAATCGTGAAAAACATTCCCGCAGGCGATCGTTTCGAGCCGCTGATGACGCTGTACATGACCGAAACGACCGATCCTGCGGAGGTCGAAACGGGCGCGAAGTCGGGGCTGATCAAGGGCGTCAAGCTCTACCCGGCAGGAGCGACGACAAACTCGGACAGTGGCGTGCGGGACGTGGAAAAAATCTACCCCGTGCTCGAGCGCATGTCCGAGATAGGGCTGCCGCTGCTCGTCCACGGCGAGGTGGTCGATGCCGGGGTCGACATCTTCGACCGGGAAGCCGTTTTTATCGACCGCGTCCTCGAACCGCTGCGCGTGCGCTTCCCCGAATTGCGTGTGGTGCTCGAGCACCTGACGACCGAACAGGCGGTTGAATACGTGAAGTCGTCGCCCGGCGCCATCGGCGCAACGATCACGACGCATCACCTGATCATCAATCGCAACGCGATTCTCGCCGGCGGAATCCGGCCGCACTACTACTGCCTCCCGGTCGCCAAGCGCGAACGACACCGCCGCGCGCTGGTGGCGGCCGCGACCTCCGGCGATGCGCGCTTCTTCCTCGGCACCGATTCAGCCCCGCACCTCGACAGCGCCAAGATCGCCGCATGCGGCTGCGCCGGTTGCTACACGGCCATCAATGCACTGAGTTGCGTCGCGCAGGTTTTCGAGAATGAGGATGCGCTCGAGCATCTCGAGGCCTTCGTCTCGCTGAGCGGCCCGGCGTTCTATGGCTTGCCGGCGAATGACACGAGGATTCGCCTGGTCCGGTCGGAGACGCCGGTCGAATACCCGGCGAGCGTCCCGGTCGAAGGCGCAGAAGTGACCGTGTTCGATCCGGGCTTCCCGTTGTACTGGACACGCGCGGACTAGGCGCGCCGGGCACTCGCGATCGCTCGCGCGGCTTCGGCGATGAGCGCCGGGCCATGGTAGATGAACCCGGTATAAAGTTGCACGAGCCGGGCACCGGCCTCGATCTTTTCCACGGCGCTGTCACCGTCGGTGATGCCGCCGACGCCGATGATCGGCGTATCGTCGCCGAGTTCCGCGTACAGCGCCGCAATGACATGGGTCGAAGCCGACTGCAAGGGCGCGCCGCTGAGGCCGCCCGCCTGGTCGGCATATCGATGCCCCGCCACAGCATCGCGCGCCACGGTCGTATTGGTGGCGATGACGCCGTCGATCTCGAGACGCGTGACGATACCCGCAATATCTGCAATCTCTTCATCCTCGAGATCGGGCGCGATCTTGACGAGCAACGGCACGTCTTTGCCGTGCTCATCCGCCAGCGCCGCCTGCCGCTCCTTCATTGTCTCGAGCAGCGACTCGAGTTCGTCGCCATGCTGCAGCGACCGCAGGCCGGCCGTGTTGGGTGAGGAAATATTGATCGCGACGTAGTCAGCGTACGGAAAGACCCTGTCGATGCCGATGACGTAGTCGTCAACGGCGTTCTCGACCGGGGTGGCCGCGTTCTTGCCGATGTTGATGCCGAGCACGCCGTCGTAGGTGCGCCGCCGCGCGCGCGCCACGAGGTGATCGACGCCGCGATTGTTGAAGCCCATGCGATTGATGATGGCCTCGTACTCGGGCAGGCGAAATACGCGCGGCGCCGGGTTACCGGGCTGCGGCTTCGGTGTGACAGTGCCGATCTCGACGAAGCCGAATCCGAGCTTGCCGAGCGCGTTGAAATGGTCGCCACTTTTGTCGAGGCCCGCGGCGAGGCCGACGGGATTGGGAAATTCGAGGTTCCAGAGGCTGACGGGGTCGTCCGGTACGCCGCCAAGGGTACCGGCCAGGTTCAGCGAAGAGGCGAGATCGATCGCGCCCAGTGACAGATCGTGGGCAATTTCGGGAGGCAGGCGAAACAGCAGTGACCGCAGTAAATCGTACATGGGATTGACGTTGGACGACCTGCGCCCGCCGGACGGCGATGCGCGGGGCCGGCCACGCGCAGCCGGCCTCGTCGCAAGCCGAAATCAGGTCAGGTCGTCGACCTTGGCGCCCGTCACCGCGCGAGCAACCGCGGCGACCCCGTTGTCGCGGGAAGCCTCCGTTGCGTAGTTCTGGCTCGTGCCGATCACCTGCTTGTTCTTGGCCTTCATGGTGAAGCGGAACTTGCCACCCGGCGTCGTCGACTTTTCGAAGTTTCCGGCGGCGCGGCAATTGCTCTGCACCGATTTAATGCCGTTCATGGCAGAAGCTTTCGTCTTGTAGCCTTCGCTCGCCAGAATCGTTTGGCCGTTACCCGCTTTCAGCCGAAACCGAAACTCGCCCTTCTTGTCCTTGTAGACTTCAAATTTTCCCGCCACTTTTGCTCTCCTGTCTGGGATTTGATCGGGGGACTATTAGACCAATGTCGGACACCCATGTCGAGCGGGGTTTGTTTGCCGGCACAACGGCCGTCTATAGTACCGTCAGCGAGGAGTATGACCATGTTTGAAGCACCCGAATCACCGTACCTGGTTCCCTTCGACGGCAGCTTTCGCGTCGCCGACGCCAGCACGACCGCACTGACCGACGGTAACAAGTACAAGGGCAAGCATCGCAAACGAGCGCGGGACGATCTCAACAAACTGCAACGGGTGCTCGCCGCCGGTGACCGGCACGCGGTGCTGCTCGTGTTCCAGGCGATGGATGCCGCAGGCAAAGACAGTACGATTCGTGCCGTCATGCAGGGTGTCGATCCCTCGGGCTGCCAGGTCTTCAGCTTCAAGAGACCGTCCAATCTCGAACTCGATCACGATTTTCTCTGGCGCACGTCATGGCGGCTGCCGGAACGCGGCCGTATCGGCATCTTCAACCGCAGCCAGTACGAGGAAGTGCTCGTCGTGCGCGTGCATCCCGAGATCCTCGAGCATCAGAAACTGCCCGACCCAATCGACCTCGACACGATCTGGGACGAACGCCTGACGTCGATCCGCCAACAGGAAGAGCACCTCGCTCGCAACGGCACCGTGATCCTGAAGTTCTGGCTGAACGTGTCGAAGGACGAACAGAAGCGACGATTTCTCGCGCGGCTCGACAACCCGGACAAGAACTGGAAGTTCGAGCCGAACGACGTCGTTGAACGCCGCTACTGGGATGACTACATGCATGCCTACGAGGAGGCGCTCAATGCAACGTCTCGTCCATGGGCCCCGTGGTACGCGATCCCGGCCGACAATAAACCGTACATGCGCGCCCGGGTCGCCGACATCATCATCGAGACGCTGGAGAGCATCGGCCTCGAGTATCCCGAGCCGACGGATGAGGACCGCGCCGAATTCGCGAAAGCCCGCAAGGAGCTGGAGTAATGGTCGACTTCGAAAAACTCGGTGCCTTTTACCTCGGCAAGCGCGTCGCCGCCGGTGAGACCACCGACGAGCTCGTTCTGTATGACTCGAAGGACCTGACGACACATGCCGTCATCATCGGCATGACCGGATCCGGCAAGACCGGGCTCGGCATCGGCATGCTCGAAGAAGCCGCGATGGACCATATACCGGTCATCGCGATCGATCCCAAGGGTGATCTCGGCAACCTGCTGCTGACCTTCCCCGAACTTGCGCCGGCCGATTTCCGGCCCTGGATCAACACGCTGCAGGCAACCAACGAGGGACAGACGCCGGCCGAATTCGCGGCCTCGCAGGCCTCGCTCTGGAAGAGCGGCCTCGCAAAATGGGGCCAGGACGGCAAACGCATCGCGCAGCTGCGCAACAACGTCGACATGGCGATCTACACGCCGGGCAGCAACGCAGGACTGCCCGTTTCCGTGTTGCAGTCGTTCCGCGCGCCCGACCCGGCGCTGCTCGAGGACTCGGACATGTACCGCGACCGGGTGCAGGCGACGGCCACCGGGCTATTGTCGCTGCTCGGCATCGATACGGACCCGGTCTCGAGCCGTGAACACATCCTCGTTTCCCAGTTGCTCGACCATGCCTGGCGCGAGGGGCGCGACCTCAGTGTCGCCGCATTGATTGCCGAGATTCAAAACCCGCCGCTGCAGCGCATCGGCGTCATGGACCTCGACTCGTTCTTCCCGGAAAAGAATCGCTTCGCGCTCGCGATGCAGCTGAACAACCTGCTGGCCGCGCCGGGCTTCGAGGCCTGGATCGAGGGCCAGCCGCTCGACGCGGCGCAACTGTTGTACACGAATTCCGGCAAGCCCCGCATCTCGGTCATGTCGATCGCCCATCTCGACGACAACGAACGCATGTTCTTCGTATCGATGCTGCTCAACGAGCTCATTGCCTGGATGCGCTCACAGCAGGGCACATCGAGCCTGCGCGCGATCCTGTACATGGACGAGATCTTCGGCTACATGCCGCCGGTCGAGAACCCGCCCTCGAAGAAGCTGCTGCTCACACTGCTCAAGCAGGCGCGCGCCTACGGGCTTGGTCTCGTGCTGGCGACCCAGAACCCCGTCGACATCGACTACCGGGGCCTGTCGAACACGGGCACCTGGATGATCGGTCGCCTGCAGACCGAGCGCGACAAGGCGCGGGTCATGGACGGCCTCGAAGGGGTTCGCCAGGGCGAATCCTTCGACAAGCAGCAGCTGGAGCGCACGATCGCCGGGCTCGACAAGCGGCAATTCCTGCTGCACAACGTGCACGAAGACGAGCCCGCCGTCTTCAACACCCGCTGGGTCATGTCGTACCTCGCCGGCCCCTTGACGCGGGACCAGATCAAGACGTTGACGATCGACAGCAAGGCGGCGCTGCCCGACACCGAGCCGGTGGCGTCGAAACCTGTCGATGGCCGGCTGGACCATGTTGCCCCGGTGCTCCCGCCTGCCGTGGAGCAATACGTCGTGCCGGCGACGACCGACGACGTCGTCTACTATCCACAACTGATCGCGGCGACCGACGTCGCGTTCACGAACGCCCGTTACAAGGTCGCGGAGAAGCGTGAGCGCGTCTACGCGGTCGAGTTCGACGACGGCCCGGTCGAGGTCGACTGGGACCATGGCGAGGTCCTGCCGCTTGCGGCAAACGATCTCGGCGGCGAGGCCGTGGACGGCGCCGGCTTTGCCGCGTGTCCCGAGTGCGCGCTCAAGGCGGCGAACTACACCGAATGGGAAAAGGCGCTGAAGCGCTGGATCCGGCAGAACGAATCGATCACGCTGTACCGCAGCAAGAAGTTCAAGCTGACGTCGGACCCGGGCGAGTCCGAGGCCGACTTCCGTATTCGCCTGCAGCAGGTTGCGAGCGAGAAACGCGACCAGGCGGTCGCCAAGCTGCGCAAGCGCTATGCGAGCAAGACGACGACGCTGGAGAACCGGTTGCTGCGTGCCGAGCAGACGCTGCAACGCGAACAGCAGCAATCGACCAGGAAGACCCTCGACACGGCGGTCTCCGTCGGCACGGCCATCCTCGGCGCCCTGCTCGGCCGCAAGAAGATCTCCGCGACCACGGCCAACAAGATGGGCACCGCGATACGCAACGCAGGCGGCGTGCGCAAGGAGGCCGGTGACGTCGCTCGCGCAGAGCAGACAGTGAAGAAAGTGCGGGCCGACCTCGCGGCCCTGAACCAGCAACTGGAAGCCGAACTCGACGCGCTGGACACGGCCTACGACGCCCAGTCAGAGGAACTGAGCGAAACGCCGATTCGACCGAAGACGACGGACATTCACGTCTCCCTGATCGGCCTCGGCTGGTTTCCCTATCGCGACATCGGGGACGGCCGGCTGCAACCGGCCTGGACTGCCTGAGGACGCACCGCGATGGACAAGGCCAACCCGATCAACATTCTCGGCATCGATCACGTCGTCGTGCGCGCCAACGACCTCGAGCGACTCGTCCGCTTTTACCGCGACGTGCTTGGCTGCCGCCTCGAGCGCGGCCCGGGCAAGGCGGGTCTCGCGCAGCTGCGCGCCGGCCGTTCACTGATCGACATCGTGGACGCGGCCGGCCCGGTCGGGCAAGCCTATGCCAACGCACCCGACCATCAGGCACCCAACATGGATCATTTTTGCGTGCAGATCAGGCCCTGGGACGCCGACGCGATACGGGCGCACCTCGAGGCAGCCGGCGTCGAGGTCGGCAAAATCGAGACACGCTACGGGGCGACGGGCAGCGGACCTTCGATATATATAAAGGACCCCGAGGGCAATACGGTCGAATTGAAGGGCGCTTAGATCGCCAACTCGCAAACGACCGGCAGGTGATCCGAGGCATTGCGCGCCAGCTTCGAGCGCTCGACACGGCTCGACTTCAATGCGGCGGCCGGCGCCACGTAGATGCGGTCGAGGCCGAGCACCGGCAATGGGGCCGGAAAGGTCTTGTGGCGCGTGCTGCGGCCGAAATTTCGGCCGAGCCGCCGGTGCAGGCGGCCGATCGGAAACCATTCGTTGAAATCGGCGGCAAGGACGCGGACATCGGCGCCGTCGCGGTCCATGACCGACAGCAACAGGTCGAGCTGCTTGCGGCGCTCCGCCCCGGACAGGCCGAGATGCGTAACGAACATGCGCAGCTGCGTGTCATCGAGGCCGAAGTCCGCTTCGATAATGCCCCGCGGCTCCCGCCGGGGAACAGAAATTTCATGCATCAGGATGGCGTCTGCGGCAGGCCGGGCAAGCAACAGGTTGCCGTAGTCGGCGCGGCTGCGTTTGAGGGTCGGACCCGAGTAGGCATGCATGCCGAGCCGGTCGGCAAGCAACTCCGTGACGGGCCGGCCGTCGACGATACGGTCCTCGACTTCCTGCAGTGCAATAAGGTCCGCGTCCAGCAATGCCAACACGTCGGCGATGCGATCGGGGGCAAACTTCCCGTCGCTGCCGATGCAGGCATGCACGTTGTAGCTGACGACTCTCAACGGCGCTTTTGCCAGATACGCAGTCCGATGACGGAGATGCCGGCCGCGGCGATGACAACGATGATCCACGGATCGAACACCGATTCGCCCGCCAGCGCAGCCCGCGCCCGGTCGACGCTCATGCACAGCAGCACGATGGCCGGTCCCATAGCGATCAGCGTGCCCAGCAGGAAGTCGCGCAAGCGCACGCCAGAAACCCCGAGTAATACGTTAACGACAGAGAACGGGGCGATGGGAACCAGCCGCACGGCGGCGAGCGACCAGACGTCGGACGATGCGGCCATGCGGTTGATTTTCTCGATAATGCGTTTGGGTATGCGTTTCGCTATGACGCGTCCGAAATGACCCCCAATCCAGTGATTGACGGCCGTGGCAGCCAGCGTGCCGGTGATGCCGACGATCGAGGCTGTCCAGGGATCGAACAGCAACGCGCAGACGGCCAGCATGCCGGTAATTGGCGCCACCACCACGCTGCCGAGCACGATGGCCGGGACGGCGACATACGGCGCCAGCGGGTGCGACGCGACATCCCTGAGCATATCCAGCAGCGAGCTGAAATTGAGATCCTCTCCCGACCCCTTCGCGGCGAGGTAAATCCAGATTCCAACGACAATAACGATCAGGCCGAGGGCCGCCCAACCTGCGACCGGCGTGTGCATCTCGTCATCTTCATCGTCCCCGACATCGTCGCCGCCATGCTCTCCCGTATCACTCGGCGTCAACGCGATCGGTTTCTCGAGGTCCGCGATCCGGGCAACCGGTTCGAGTATGGCCTGCTCGGTTTCGTCGACATCCGGATCGAGCGTCTCGAGCCACCTGTCACCGTCGTTGAACGCCGCCAGCGTGGCAAGCAAGCCGTCCGACGTCAGTCCGGCCCGGACCTCGTCGAACTCGGCCCCCATGTGTTCGGATAGCAGGTCGGCACAGAAATCGGTTGCGGCGTCTTCGTGTTCCACGACCAGGTCGCACTCGGTATCGAGGCCCATCGAACGGCCGCTCAGGTTGGCCGAGCCGATGCGCAGCCAGCGATTGTCGACGATCATGATTTTCGCGTGCACCGTGATCGGTGCGTCCTCGAGGTCTTTCGAGGTCGGCGAAACGACGCGCAGCCGCCCCTCGGTATCCGCTTCGCGCAGCCGGGCCAGCCCCCGGTTGCGCAGGATGTCCATGGTCGCCTGCTCGAGCCAGCCCGAAGTTTCGCTCGGCAGTACCAGTACGATCTCGGGCGGGTCGTCTCCGGCCAGCCGCTCCGCCAGTGCCGTTGCGATCGAGTCCGACGTGAAGTACTGGTTCTCGATATAAATGCTGCGCTCTGCCGACGCGATCAGTTCGAGATAGGACTGTTCGACCTCGCTGATACCGTTGCCGCCACTCTTGCCGACGGTGCGCGCGATGGCGACCTCGACGTTGGTCGCCTGCACGGGCAGGGTTTCCGGCCAGATGGACTCGGCGTCCCCCTCGTCGTCGAGAGCCGGCAAAGGCTCGCCGGTCGCATTCTCCCAGCGGCTGCTGGCCAGTTCGCGCAGAGTTCTCGCCGCGTCGCCCGTGACGATCGCCTGCACGTCGTGAAAAGGGCGATAGGCGTTGCCGTCCGGGTCAACGCGGCGCCTGTCGTCTGCGGCATGGCGGCGCGTGTCCCAGCGATCCTTGGTGAGATCGAGTCCGCCGGAAAATGCCAGCACCCCGTCGACGATCACGATCTTCTGGTGGTGGCTGGCACCGGAAGCGTGCTGATCGTCCAGGTGAAAATGCAATCGCTCCCTGTCCTTCCAGCCGAACGAGCGTTCAGGCAAGAGCTCGCGTTCCATCGCGTAGACGATCGCGAAATCCCAGGACAAAACGTAGACGCTGAGTGCCGGCTTTTCTTCGGCGAGGGATTTGAGCGTCTTGCTGATCGGGCTCGGGTAGCGAGGATCGCTGTCATCGCGGATCAGTTCGAAACGGCTGTCGATATCCCAGCCAATGATGATGATCTCGTGCTCGGCCCGGTCGATCGCATCGCGGAAGGCGCAAAAGTAGTGTTCGCCGTCGATGGCCCAGCCGAAGGCGTCGGCCCGCGCGGTCCGCCAGTAGTTATTGCTCATCGAC